>NZ_JCANQV010000110.1:0-18383 GCF_059553635.1 Candidatus Streptomyces philanthi | reverse complement strand
GCCGGTCGCGCCACCAGCCGTCGGGGACCGAGCCGACGACGTTCGCCGCGTCGACGATGACCAAGGTGTCCATGACACCAGCCTGCCACGGGGCGCCCGGCCCGCAGCACGACGGCGCGGGCCGCCCCCACCGGAGCCGGCCCGCGCCGCCGTCTGCCACCGCCTCGGTTACGCCGGGACGCTCGCCACGCCCGGGGCGAGGAACCGCTTGCCCGTCACCCGCTCGGAGACGCCCTCACGGTCCAGGTACGGCGTGATGCCGCCCAGGTGGAAGGGCCAGCCGGCGCCGGTGATCAGGCACAGGTCGATGTCCTGCGCCTCGGCGACCACGCCCTCGTCCAGCATCAGGCCGATCTCCTGCGCGACCGCGTCCAGGACCCGGTCGCGGACCTGCTGCCCGGTCAGCTCCACGTCGCCCTGCCGCAGCAGCGCCGCGACCTCCGGGTCCAGCTCCGGCTTCCCGGAGTCGTACACGTAGAAGCCGCGCTTGCCGGCCTCGACGACCGCCTTGAGGTTCGGCGAGACGGTGAAGCGGTCGGGGAACGCGCCGTGCAGGGTCTCGGAGACGTGCAGGCCGATCGCTGGGCCGACCAGCTCCAGCAGCACCAGCGGCGACATCGGCAGTCCGAGGGGCGCGACGGCCTTCTCGGCGACCTCGACCGGGGTGCCTTCGTCGATGACGTTCTGGATCTCGCCCATGAAGCGGGTCAGGATGCGGTTGACGACGAACGCCGGGGCGTCCTTGACCAGGACGGCCGTCTTCTTCAGCGACTTGGCGACGGCGAACGCGGTCGCCAGCGACGCGTCGTCGGTCTTCTCCGCGCGCACGATCTCCAGCAGCGGCAGCACCGCGACCGGGTTGAAGAAGTGGAAGCCGACGACCCGCTCCGGGTGCGCGAGCTTCGAGGCCATCTCGGTGACCGACAGGGAGGAGGTGTTGGTGGCGAGCACGGCGTGCTCCGGCACCACCGCCTCGACCTCGGCGAACACCTGCTGCTTGACGCCCATCTCCTCGAAGACGGCCTCGATGACGAAGTCCGCGTCGCCGAAGGCGGCGGCCTTGTCGAGGTGGCCGGAGACCAGGCCCTTGAGGCGGTTGGCCTTGTCCTGGTTGACGCGGCCCTTGAGCAGCAGCTTGTCGATCTCGCCATGGACGTACGCCACGCCCTTGTCGATCCGCTCCTGGTCGATGTCGGTGAGGACGACGGGGACCTCAAGGCGGCGCGCGAACAGCAGCGCCAGCTGCGAGGCCATCAGACCGGCGCCGACGACACCGACCTTGGTGACCGGGCGGGCCAGGGACTTGTCCGGTGCGCCGGCGGGCCGCTTGGCGCGCTTCTGCACCAGGTTGAACGCGTAGATGCCGCTGCGGAGTTCCCCGCTCATGATCAGGTCGGCGAGCGCGCGGTCCTCGGCGTCGAAGCCGGCCTGGAGGTCGCCGTCCTTGGCCGCGGCGATGATGTCCAGCGCGCGGTAGGCGGCGGGTGCCGCGCCGTGCACCTTGCCGTCCGCGACGGCCCGGCCGCGCGCCACGGCCGCGTCCCACGCCTCACCGCGGTCGATCTCGGGCCGGACGACCTCGGTCTCGCCCTTGAGGACGGACGCGGTCCACACCAGCGACCGCTCCAGGAAGTCCGCGCCCTCGAACAGCGCGTCGGCGATGCCGAGCTCGAAGACCTGCTTGCCCTTGAGCTGGCGGTTCTGGTTGAGGGAGTTCTCGATGACGACCGTGACGGCCTTGTCCGCGCCGATCAGGTTCGGCAGCAGTGTGCAGCCGCCCCAGCCGGGGACCAGGCCGAGGAAGACCTCGGGCAGCGAGAACGCGGGGACGGCCCGGGAGACCGTGCGGTACGTGCAGTGCAGACCGACCTCGACACCGCCGCCCATCGCCGCGCCGTTGTAGTACGCGAAGGTGGGCACGGCCAGGCCGGACAGGCGCTTGAAGACGTCGTGGCCGCCCTTGCCGATGGCCAGGGCCTCCTCGTGCGCCTTCAGCAGTTCGACGCCCTTGAGGTCGGCGCCGACGGCGAAGATGAACGGCTTGCCGGTGACGCCGACACCGACGATCGCGCCGTCCCGGGCCTCCTGCTCCACCTGGTCGACGGCCGCGTCGAGGTTGGCCAGCGACTGCGGCCCGAAGGTGGTGGGCTTGGTGTGGTCGTGGCCGTTGTCCAGCGTGATCAGCGCGAACCGGCCCGCGCCGCCCGGAAGGTCGAGGTGGCGTACGTGCGCCTGGGTGACGACCTCGTCGGGGAACAGCTCGGCCGCGCCCTTCAGCAGCTCAGCGGTCGTGGTCACTTGTTGCCTCCGTCGAAGTGCGGGTTCTCCCAGACGACCGTGGCGCCCATGCCGAAGCCGACGCACATGGTGGTGATGCCGTAGCGGACGTGCGGCTGGTCCTCGAACTGCCGCGCCAGCTGCGTCATCAGGCGGACGCCGGACGAGGCCAGCGGGTGGCCGAAGGCGATGGCGCCGCCGTACTGGTTGACGCGGGCGTCGTCGTCGGCGATGCCGTAGTGCTCCAGGAAGGCGAGCACCTGCACGGCGAACGCCTCGTTGATCTCGAACAGGCCGATGTCGGAGATCGACAGGCCCGCCTTGGCCAGGGCCTTCTCCGTCGACGGGATGGGGCCGTAGCCCATCACCTCGGGCTCGACGCCCGCGAAGGCGTAGGAGACCAGGCGCATCTTGACCGGGAGGCCGTTCTCGCGGGCGAAGTCCTCGGACGCGATGATCGAGGCGGTGGCGCCGTCGTTGAGCCCGGCGGCGTTGCCCGCGGTGACCCGGCCGTGGGCGCGGAACGGAGTCTTCAGGCCCGCGAGGTTCTCCAGTGTGGTGCCCGGACGCATCGGCTCGTCGGCCGTGACCAGGCCCCAACCCGTCTCGCCGACCTCCGGGTTGGTGCGGCGCACCGAGATCGGCACCAGGTCCTGCTGGATCTTGCCGTCGGCGTACGCCTTGGCGGCCTTCTCCTGCGAGCGCACGGCGTACTCGTCGGCGCGCTGCTTGGTGAGGGAGGGGAAGCGGTCGTGGAGGTTCTCCGCGGTCATGCCCATGAACAGGGCGGACTCGTCGACGAGCTTCTCGCTGACGAAGCGCGGGTTGGGGTCGACGCCCTCGCCCATGGGGTGGCGGCCCATGTGCTCGACGCCACCGGCGATGACGGCGTCGTACGCGCCGAAGGCGATGGAGCCGGCGGTGGTGGTGACGGCGGTGAGCGCGCCGGCGCACATCCGGTCGATGGAGTAGCCCGGCACGGACTGCGGCAGTCCGGCGAGGATGCCGGCCGTCCGCCCCAGGGTCAGGCCCTGGTCGCCGATCTGCGTGGTCGCGGCGACGGCGACCTCGTCGATCTTGGCGGGGTCGAGGCCCGGATTGCGGCGCAGCAGTTCCCGGATGGACTTGACGACGAGATCGTCGGCGCGGGTCTCGTGGTAGATGCCCTTCGGGCCCGCCTTGCCGAACGGGGTGCGGACGCCGTCGACGAAGACGACGTCCCTAGCGGTACGAGGCACGTTGGCTCTCCTCCAGGTGCGGGATGGCACTGCTGCGTGGCGCCCCGGGGGACGCGTCACACCCACATGCTACTTACCGGTAACCAAGCTGCACAGCCCCTCCGCGCGGAGCGGCGAAGGTCACACCGAACGGCGTCACCACCCCCGGTACGACCTCGGGCGTCCCGGGGACCGGATGATCCGGCCCCCGGGACGCCCGAGGTCGCTCGCGGGAGGGTGTCAGCCCCTGTGGGCCCGCAGTGCGGCGGTCAGCGCCGGCGCCACCTGCTCGATCTGCCAGACGCGGGCGCCGTACCCGGCCAGGGCGCCGGAGACCGCGTCCTCGGTGGGGTCGGCGGGCGGCTCCCAGCACAGCCGGCGCACCGTGTCCGGGGTGATGAGGTTCTCCTGCGGGAGGTTCAGCCGCTGGGCCAGCGCGCTGACGGCGGCGCGGGCGGCGGAGAGCCGGGCGGCCGCGACCGGGTCCTTGTCGGCCCAGGCCCGCGGCGGGGGCGGACCGTTGAGCGGCTGGCCGGGCTGCGGCAGCTCGCTCTCCGGAAGGGCCCTGGCGCGGTCCACGGCGGCCTGCCACTGCTCCAGCTGGCGCCGGCCCATGCGGTGCCCGAAGCCGGACAGCGCGGCCAGGGCGTGCGCGTTCGGCGGGAGGTTCAGCGCGGCCTCGACGATCGCGGCGTCGGTCAGCACCTTGCCGGGGGAGAGGTCGCGCTTGCGGGCGACGGCGTCGCGTGCCGTCCACAGCTCCCGCACCACCGCCATCTGGCGGCGCCTGCGCACCTTGTGCATCCCGGACGTACGGCGCCAGGGGTCTTTGCGGGGCGGCGCCGGGGGAGCGGCGGCGATGGCCGCGAACTCCTGGCGGGCCCAGTCCAGCTTCCCCTGCCGGTCCAGCTCGTCCTCCAGCGCGTCGCGCAGGTCGACGAGGAGTTCCACGTCGAGCGCGGCGTAGCGCAGCCACGGCTCGGGCAGCGGGCGGGTGGACCAGTCGACGGCCGAGTGCCCCTTCTCCAGCGCGAACCCGAGGACGTTCTCGACCATCGCGCCCAGCCCGACCCGGGCGAACCCGGCGAGTCGTCCGGCCAGCTCGGTGTCGAACAGCCGGCTCGGGACCATGCCCGCCTCGCGGAGGCAGGGCAGGTCCTGGGTGGCGGCGTGCAGCACCCACTCGGCGTCCGCGACGGCGGCGCCCAGGGCCGACAGGTCGGGGCAGCCCACCGGGTCGACCAGGACGCTGCCCGCGCCCTCGCGGCGCAGCTGGACGAGGTAGGCGCGCTGGCCGTAGCGGTAGCCGGAGGCGCGTTCGGCGTCGACGGCGACCGGGCCGCGGCCCGCGGCGAAGGCGGCCACCACGTCGGCGAGCGCGACGGAGGACGCGGTCACCGGTGGGATGCCCTCGCGGGGCTCCAGGAGGGGTACCGGCGCCGGTCCCGGGTCCGGAGGGGACTCTCCGGCGGCTCGCAGTGTCATGTCTGCTGCGGTCTTTTGGGCGTCGGTCACCCCTCAAGGGTATCCGTGGATGCGCCGCGCCCGCCGAGGGAACGTTCCGTCGGCGGGCGCGGCGGTGGTCTTCGGACGGTCAGTGGATGATCCCGGTGCGCAGTGCGACGGCCACCATGCCCGCCCGGTCGCCGGTGCCGAGCTTGCGGGCGATGCGCGCCAGGTGGCTTTTCACGGTCAGCGCGGACAGTCCCATCGAGACGCCGATCGCCTTGTTGGACTGCCCCTCCGCCACCAGCCGCAGCACCTCGACCTCACGGCCCGACAGCTCCCGGTAGCCGCCGGGGTGGCCGGGCGCGCCCGGGGGGCGGCGCTGCATCCGGGCGGCGTTGGCGCCGATGGGCGCGGTGCCGGGCCGTCCGGGGATGCCGAGGTTGGTGCGGGTGCCGGTGACGACGTAGCCCTTGACGCCGCCGGCGAGGGCGTTGCGGACGGCTCCGATGTCGTCGGCGGCGGAGAGGGCGAGGCCGTTGGGCCAGCCCGCGGCGCGGGTCTCGGACAGCAGGGTGAGGCCGGAGCCGTCGGGGAGGTGGACGTCGGCGACGCAGATGTCGCGGGGGTTGCCGACGCGGGGGCGGGCCTCCGCGATGGACGACGCCTCGATCACGTCGCGGACTCCGAGGGCCCACAGGTGGCGGGTGACGGTGGAGCGGACGCGGGGGTCGGCCACGACGACCATGGCCGTCGGCTTGTTCGGCCGGTAGGCGACCAGGCTCGAAGGTTGCTCAAGGAGAACAGACACCGGGCGGCCTCCTGGGGGGTGGAGAGGACGGATGGAAGCCGGCTACAGGGGGGAGCCGGAGGGTTCCGTGTTGGAAGGGTCATTGACCTCTTCGGCAGCAAGCCGACGGGACTTTAGACTTTGATCACGATTTAGTTAGGTGCATTTCGGGCAATTCGGACGCTTGGTCGATCATCTGTGAAGGGGAGTTGATCGCGGGCGTCGCAAAGTGATCACGAACGGGCCGGACCCCGGGCACGACGAACGGGCGCCGCACCTCCCGTGCGACGCCCGGACTCCCCCGCTCAGCGCGGCTGCGGCCCCCGCCGCTGCGGCAGCGGCACCACCCCGCCCCGCGGCATCCCCTCAAGGCCGGACGGCGGCAGCCCCGCCACCTGCCCCAGCAGATCGCACCACGCCTCCAGGTGCGCCGCCGTGTCCGGCACCCCGCCCGCACCCTCCGCGGGCGTCCACGACGCCCGGATCTCGATCCGGGTCTCCGCCTCCCGCTCCGCCAGCGCCCCGAAGTACGACGACCCGGCGCGCGTCACCGTCCCGCCCGCGGCGCCGTAGCGCACCCCCCGCGCCTCCAGCGCGCCGGTCAGCCAGGACCAGGACACCTCCGGCAGCAGCGGGTCGGCCCCCATCTCCGGCTCCAGCTCCGCGCGCACCAGCGTCACCAGCCGGAACGTCCCCTGCCATGCCTCATGGCCCGCCGGGTGGTGCAGCAGCACCAGCCGCCCGTCCGCCAGGTCCTCGTCCTCCCCGTCCGGTCCGGTGCCCCGCCCCAGGACCGTGGCCTCGCACGCGTACGCGAACGGCGCGAGGCGCTTCGGCGCCGGGACCGGGGTGATCTCGATCTCGGGCCGCGGTCGTGTCGCGCGGAGCGCCTCGACCGCCTGACGGAAGGGGATCGGGGTCTCGTCCGCGCTGTCCGCGAGGTGTTCGTGAGCCGCAGCCATGCCCGGAAGACTAGGCGGAACCGGGCCCGCACACGCGGAGGACACCCCTTTCGCGCGTCGCCCATTCGGAGGCGCCCCGTGACGCGTGCGAAGATGCGGGCGTGAGCGCCTACGACAGCCCGACGTACCAGCAGCCGACCGCGACGTACGACTCGCCCTTCCTCAGGGCCTGCCGGCGCGAGCCGGTGCCGCACACCCCCGTGTGGTTCATGCGGCAGGCCGGGCGTTCCCTCCCCGAGTACCGCAGGGTCCGCGAGGGCATCGCGATGCTGGACTCCTGCATGCGGCCCGACCTCGTCACGGAGATCACCCTCCAGCCGGTCCGCCGCCACGGCGTCGACGCCGCCATCTACTTCAGCGACATCGTCGTCCCCCTCAAGGCCATCGGCATCGACCTCGACATCAAGCCCGGCGTCGGCCCGGTCGTCGAGAAGCCGATCCGCAGCCGCGCCGACCTGGAGCGGCTGCGCCCCCTGGAGCCCGACGACGTCTCCTACGTCACCGAGGCCGTACGCACGCTCGTCGGCGAACTGGGCGCCACCCCGCTCATCGGCTTCGCCGGCGCGCCCTTCACCCTCGCCAGCTACCTCGTCGAGGGCGGTCCCTCCCGCAACCACGAGCACACCAAGGCGCTGATGTACGGCGACCCGCAGCTGTGGGCCGACCTCCTCGACCGCCTCGCCGGCATCACCGCCGCCTTCCTCACCGTGCAGATCGAGGCCGGCGCGAGCGCCGTCCAGCTGTTCGACTCCTGGGTCGGCGCCCTGTCGCCCGCCGACTACCGGCGCTCCGTGATGCCGGCGTCCGCCAAGGTCTTCGACGCGGTCGCCCCCTACGGCGTGCCCCGCATCCACTTCGGCGTCGGCACCGGCGAGCTGCTGGGCGCGCTCGGCGAGGCGGGCGCGGACGTCGTCGGCGTCGACTGGCGCGTCCCCCTCGACGAGGCCGCCCGCCGCGTCGGACCGGGCAAGGCCCTCCAGGGCAACCTCGACCCGGCCGTCCTCTTCGCCCCCCGCGAGGCCGTGGAGACCAAGGCCGGCGAGGTGCTGGACGCGGCCGCCGGACTGGAGGGGCACATCTTCAACCTCGGCCACGGTGTCCTGCCCGACACCGACCCGGACGCGCTGACCCGCCTCGTCGAGTACGTCCACACCCGCACCGCCCGCTGACCGGCGCCCGTCAGGGCCCGGTGGCCCGCACCGCCGCGTCCGCCTTGCGGGCCGCCACCAGCACCGGGTCCCACACGGGGGAGAACGGCGGCGCGTAGCCCAGGTCCAGGGCCGTCATCTGCTCCACCGTCATCCCGGCGGTGAGGGCGACGGCCGCGATGTCCACCCGCTTCGCGGCGCCCTCGCGGCCGACGATCTGCACGCCGAGCAGCCGCCCCGTGCGGTGCTCGGCGAGCATCTTCACGTGCATCGGCCGGGCGCCGGGGTAGTACCCGGCCCGGCTGGTGGACTCGACGGTCGCGGTGACGTACTGGAGCCCCGCCGCGTGGGCATGGCGTTCGAGCAGCCCGGTCCGCGCGATCTCCAGCTCGCAGACCTTGCTGACGGCGGTGCCCACCACCCCGGGGAAGGTGGCGTAGCCGCCCGCCACGTTGGCGCCGATCACCTGGCCGTGCTTGTTGGCGTGGGTGCCCAGCGCGATGTGCCGGTACCCGCCCGAGACCAGGTCGAACACCTCGACGCAGTCACCGCCCGCCCAGACCGCGTCCTGCCCCTGGACCCGCATCGACCGGTCGGTCAGCAGCCCGCCGTGCGCCCCCAGCGGCAGCCCGGCGTCCCGCGCCAGGGACGTCTCGGGCCGTACGCCCATCCCGAGGACGACGACGTCCGCCGGGTACTCACCGTCCTCGGTGGCGACCGCCCGGACCCGCCCGTCCGCACCGGTCACCACCCCGGTCACCTGCGCCCGCCGCACCACCGTGATGCCCAGCCCGCACATCGCCCGGTGCACCAGCGCCCCCATGTCCGGGTCGAGCGTCGCCATCGGCTGCTCCCCCCGGTCCAGCACCGTCACCGCGTACCCGCGCAGGATCAGCGCCTCGGACATCTCGACGCCGATGTAACCCGCGCCGATCACCACCGCGCGCCGCCCCGGGGTGGCGTCGAGCGTGTCCAGCAGCGCTTGGCCGTCGTCGAGGGTCTGCACACCGTGCACTCCCGGCGCGTCGATCCCGGGCAGCGGGGGCCGACGCGGCCGCGCCCCGGTCGCCAGCACCAGCTTGTCGAAACCGGTCCAGGACTCCCGCCCACCGTCGTCCAGCGCCCGGGTACGCACCCGCCCCCGGTCCAGGTCGAGTTCGGTGACCTCGGTCCGCATCCGCAGATCGATCCCGCGCGCCCGATGCTCCTCCGGCGTCCGCGCGATCAACTCGTCCGGCCCCCCGACCGCACCCCCCACCCAGTACGGAATGCCGCACGCGGAGTACGAGGCATGCGCCCCCCGCTCGAACGCCGTGATCACCAGCTCGTCCGGCCCCTTGTGCCGCCGCGCCTGCGAAGCGGCGGACATGCCTGCCGCGTCCCCGCCGACGATTACCAGTCGCTCTGCCATCCGTCTGCGTCCCTTTCGCCGCCTTCGTGTGGGGGCAGGGTACGGGGGCGGGGGGCAGGTGGGGGTGTGGTGGAGGGGTGGGGGCGTTCCCGCGCGTGCGGGGACGAGTCCGGAAACCGCCTCCGAATTTTCGGAGGTCAGGGCCCCCGCACGTGCGGGGACGAGCCGCCATTGGCGAAGGCGAAAAGGCCCTCCGTGGGACCACCCCCGCACGCGCGGGGACGAGGGGGCAGGCTGGCGCGTTCGGCCTGGGCGTCGGGACCACCCCCGCACGTGCGGGGACGAGCCCAAGCACGGCTATCCCGGGTCGGACAACCCGGGACCACCCCCGCACGTGCGGGGACGAGCTCATGAACGCTGACCTGACCGGAGCGGACTGGGGACCACCCCCGCACGTGCGGGGACGAGCGGTCTCCATCTGGGACCGGAGTGGGAACGTGAGGACCACCCCCGCACGTGCGGGGACGAGCTCGTGATGATGATGCGCGGCGGCCTCGGCCCGGGACCACCCCCGCACGTGCGGGGACGAGCAGCCCTCCCGCTTGAGCAGCTTGTACGCCCTGGGACCACCCCCGCACGTGCGGGGACGAGTAAGCATGGCGCTAGCAAGTCTTGACGTATACGGGACCACCCCCGCACGTGCGGGGACGAGAGGAGCTGACCAGGGACTTTACTGTCGGCGTCCGTGGATTTCAGCAACTTTCGCTGATTCGGGCATAGCGGGCGCGTGCCCGAGAGGGCAGCAGTGCCCCGTCCTGAGAAGTGTGGCGGGGCACTGCGATGGTTCGTTCCCTTCGCCGGGAAGTCGAAGGGGACATGCGGGCTGCCGGTTACGCGGACAGCTCGTTCGTCTTGATGCCGGTGACGAAAGCGGTCCATGCCGTCCGGGCGATCGTCAGTGTCGGGCCGGTCGGGTTCTTGCTGTCGCGGACGGGGATGGTGCCGGTGGAGGGCGTGGATGAGGGGGCCCATTCGACGCAGGAGCCGCCGTTGTTGCTGTAGGAGGACTTGACCCAGTGCAGGGTCCTGGAGTCGTTCGTCACGGGGTGCCCTTTCGTAGCTGCTTGGTCATGGCCGCGCTCTCCGTTTGGGAGAGCGCTTCGGCCTGTAGCTAAGGGACTTGGCTGCCGGTTACGCGGACAGCTCGCCTGTCTTGACGCTGGAGACGAATGCGGACCACGCCGTCGGATCGATCGTGAGCATCGGGCCAGTCGGGTTCTTGCTGTCGCGGATGGGGATGGTGCCGGTGGAGGGCGTGGACGCGGGGGCCCATTCGACACAGGAACCACCGTTGTCGCTGTAGGAGGACTTGATCCAGTTGAGGGGATTGGTCGTCACGGGGTGCCCTTTCGTACCTCATTGATCAGGGCCACGGATTGCGCCTGGGACAGCGCTTCGGCCTGTAGCTGATGGTAGGCCCTCACCAACGGCACCACGGAAGTGATCTCACGGTCCAGATAGCCTTGCGTCTGGGACTCGACGTAGGAGAAGACGGTTCGGTCCTGAAGGGTCAGCAGGTTCACCAGCCGATTGAAGGGGCGACGCTCGCCAAGGCTGTAAGGAGCGAGCTGGAGCATGGTGTTTGACTGTGCGGCGAAGTCGATCAGTCGCTGCAACTGCGCATCCATGACGGCGGGGCCGCCGACAGGTCTGCGGATACAGCTTTCGTCCAACACCGCGATCATCAAGGGTGGCAGGGAGCGTGCAAGGGCTGCCTGACGCTCTATGAGGAACGAGACCCGTTCGTCTGCTTGTTCAGGCGTGATGGCGCCCCGCTCAACAGCGCCGTCAGCCAGGGCCGCCGCGTACTCACGTGTCTGAAGCGGGCCAGGAATGACACCCACCTCAAACAATCGGATCTCTGCCGCCCGGCCCTCAAGCGCCACGTACTCGGGGAACCCCTGCAACAACACACCGTGCCGGATCTCGCGCCATTGGCGTTCGAACGTGTCGTCCGTTCCTTCGAGTCCGAACGCGATATCAAGGGCCACTGAAAGCCTGCGAGTTGGCGGTTTATGGGCGTTTTCTACCCCGGAGATATGTCGTCCGGAGTATCCGATCCGCGTGCCGAGTTCGTCTTGCTTCCAGCCGCGTGCTTCTCGTGATCTGCGCAAACGCGCGCCGAATGCCGCTTCCGGGCTTGCTTCGGGGTTGAGTTCCTTGCGGTTGGCCAATGTTCCCTCCACTTCTGGAACGTTGAATACGGACTCACTGTAGGTCCAAGGTGGGTGCACCC
This sequence comes from Candidatus Streptomyces philanthi, assembly GCF_059553635.1. NCBI lineage: Bacteria > Bacillati > Actinomycetota > Actinomycetes > Kitasatosporales > Streptomycetaceae > Streptomyces > Candidatus Streptomyces philanthi. The sequence continues at coordinate 6,896 of NZ_JCANQV010000110.1, read as the reverse complement.
GGTAGCGGATTCGCTACATAGGGGCACGGCCGTTTATGTGTTGACGCCGTGGAGACCTGTCCGCGTTCGCGGAAGGAGGTGGACAACATGCTGACGGACGAGTCCGTGGGCAAGCCCGATTGGGTCGCCGAGGCCGGCGAGGATATCGAGGTTGCCGAGGAAGTGCGTGGTGAACTGGCTGCCGCGCTCAAGGGTGTTGGCGTCACGCTGCCGTCGCTCGACGTCTCCGTCGGGGAGATCGCCGGGCGGAGGGTCGCGCTGATGGATCTCAGTCGGTGCAACCTTCGTACGGCGCGCCAACTGGCCGTCGTGCTGCGTGAGTACGCCGCAGGGCGCGACGCGTAGCCGCCGCTCCAGCCCCTCGCCGCCGGTCGACCACGGTCCCGGCCGTGAGGCGTCCTCCCCGGAATGGTGTGGGAGGGCAGGCCGTCCGGCGGGCGCCGTGGACCACCGGCCGGGCGGCCGTATCGAGGGGGAATCGGGGAAACCGGCAAACTCAACGTGAGGCCCTGCCATGGCAAAAGAGAAGACCGGCAAGGAAAAGGGAAAGACCGACGACCTTTCCGAAAAGGTCAAGGCCGAGAACAAGAAGGCGGAGCGCCGGGCCGCGATCGGGTCGCGGAAATGGGGATGAGGTTCCGTCGACGCCGCTTCTCTCGCGGTGACGGGACCTGGGGCACCGTTCTCGCGCCGTTGATATGGGTCGGCCTCATGACGGTGCCGCTGCTCCTCAGCATGACCCGCACATAGCTCCCGTACGGCGCGGAATCCGACCCCCGACGCGCCGCACGGGCGGGCCGTCCGAGATCCTGCCCTCTCGGCCCGGCCCGCCGCCCCCGCCGCGCTCGTTCACGGACACCCGCGCGGCGGGGGCGGCATCACTACCGACGAGTTGCCCGCACTCACGCGTTCACGGGCTGCGCTTGTCATGATCCCGTGTGCCGGCGCTGTCACCCCGTCGACCTCGAACTTTCGCGGCCAAGAGGCATCTTTTGTGCCCATACGTACGGGCTGATGCGCCATATATGTCATATGTGGTGTATGTGGGAAAATGGAACATATGGCACTTGGTGCTGAAGAGTGCCGAGAGGAGTGCATCATGATCGCCAAGCTGCTCGGCAAGCTGTTCTTCACACGCCACTACGGGGCGTACGGGGAACACGACTGGACCTGACCGCACTACCGGCGGGCGCCCCCGGGCACCCGCCGGGCCCGGTCACGCCGCTGCCGACATCGGCCTGGACAGGTACGAGAGCCAGGGACGATCTCATGGGCCTACGGAACGAGCCGCCGCGGTTGCCCGATGGCGGCTTCGCTGCCTGGAGCCGCGACCGGCTGGCACTGGCGCGCCGCGGCGCTGACGAGTGCGGGGACGTCTGGGAGCTGGAACCAGGTGTCTACGTCACCGCTACGGCCGGACCGTGCGAAGCGGTCCTGTGCCGCGCGCGGGACTTCCCCAAGGAGCCCTCTCCTCTCTTCCCGCCGCTGAAGCGGTCGAGCGGAGCGCCGACGCCCGAGGAGCGGGCGCACGCCCACGCCGCCCGCATGCGCGGACTGCGCCCGCACGCGGTCGCCGCCCGGATCGGTGAGATCGCCTCCGGGACCGCTCGGTTCGCCGACCGATGGCCCACGGGCCAGGACGTCGAGATTCTGCCCCCGGTCCGGCACGCCCTGGCGGAGATCGGCGTGCGCTTCCTCTTCTCCGAAGACGCCCCCACCCTGCTGCCCTTCGCCCCACGGCTCTTCCTCGCCCGGGAGGTACTCGTACGCCCCTCGCGCTGGGTGTGGCCACGCTGGATTCCCACACCGCCACGGCGGTTCCGCACACGGCAACAGGTCGCCTTCACCCACGCCTTGCGGTCCGTCGTCCAGCGGCGCCGCTCTTCGGGCCGCCTCGGTGACGACGTGCTGGGGCAGATGCTCCGGCCCTCCCCCCGCTACGGCCTCCTGCCGGAAGAGGCCATCCTCGACAGCCTCCCCGGAATCACCGTCGCCACCTTCGAGACGCCTTCCCGGGCGGCCGGTTGGATCCTGCTCCACCTGGCCCGCTACCCCGAGGCGGCGGACCGTGTCGCGGCCGAAGCCGCCTTGCTGCCCGCCGACCCGGCCGCGACGACCGGCACCCACCTCGACGGCCTGCACTACACCCAGGCACTGGTACGCGAGGTGCTTCGACTGCACCCCCCGAGCTGGCTGCTGACCCGGCGCGCCACGCGGCGGACCCGGCTCGCCGACTACAGCATCGACGCCGGGTCCACCGTTCTCGTCTGTCCCTACACCGCGCACCGCGACGCGCGGGAGTACTCCGAGCCGGACCGGTTCCGCCCCGAACGCTGGCTCGATGACGCGGGCTCGCCGGCGAAACCCGGGGTCTTCCTTTCCTTCGGTACCGGGCCGCACGGCTGCGAGGGAGCCGCCCTGGCCATGGCGATGCTGACGCTCCTGACCGCGCAGACGGCGCGCCGCTACCACGTGAGCGAGCCGCCCGGACCGGAACCCGGTTACCAGGTCACCACCTTCGGCGGTCTCACCACTGAGGGCCTGCGCCTGCGTGCCACCTCGCGCGGCTGAGGACGGTCCGGATCCGTGCGACCGCGGAGCATGAAAGCCCGCTCCGTGACCGGCCGTTCCTGTGCTTCATGGGATTGCCGCCGGCCATCCGGTCGGATAAGAAGCTCGCATGCTTCGAGGCGAGAAGGTCGGGCTGCGGGCCCGGTACGAGGAGGATGTCCCGGTCCTGCGGGCCGAGCTCTACGACGATGTGGCCACCGCCTCGCGGTCCGAAGGGCGGCCATGGGTGCCGGTCACGCCCGGTGCGAAGGACCCGCGGCTGGTGGTGGACGACAAGGAGCAGCAAAACGTCCGGTTCTCCGTGGTGGAGTTGGACGGTGGCACGCTCGTCGGTACCGCGATGTTGTGGGGCATCGACCCCCACAACCGGTCCGCGCACCTCGGCCTCGGGCTGCTGCCGTCCTCCCGGGGCAAGGGCTACGGCACCGATGTGGTCGCGGTGCTGTGCCACTACGGCTTCGTCGTGCGCGGCCTGCAACGGTTGCAGATCGACACGCTGTCGGACAACGCGGCGATGCTGCGCTCCGCCGAGCGCAACGGTTTCGTCCGCGAGGGCGTGCTGCGCTCCTCGGCGTGGGTGATGGGCGAGTTCCTGGACCAGGTGCTGCTCGGACTCCTCGTCCAGGAGTGGGCGCCGGGCGCGAAGGCGTAGGGGCCGCCCGGGGCCGTTCCCGGGCCGGGCGGCAGTGAGGGGCGGGGCGCCCTGGTGACCCCCGCCCCGTCCCCGTCAGCGCTCCAGGACCAGCGCCAGGCCCTGCCCCACGCCGATGCACAGGGCCGCCAGGCCCGTGCCCGAGCCGCGGGCGGCGAGCTGGTGGGCCACCGCGCCCGCCAGCCGGGCGCCCGACGCGCCCAGGGGGTGGCCGATCGCGAGGGCGCCGCCGCGCGGGTTGACGACCGACGGGTCCAGTTCCGGCCAGCGGGCGAGGCAGCCCAGGGCCTGGGCGGCGAACGCCTCGTTCAGCTCGAACACCGACAGGTCGCCGAAGGCGCGGCCGGAGCGTTCCAGTGCCCGGCCGACGGCCTCCACCGGGCCGAGTCCGAACAGCTGCGGCTCCACGCCGGTCACCGCGCTCGCGCCGATCCGGGCCAGCGGCTCGCGGCCGGTGGCCCGCAGCCCCTCCTCGTCCACCAGCAGCAGCGCGGCCGCGCCGTCGCTCAGCGGCGAGGAGTTGCCCGCGGTGACCGTGCCGCCCTCGGGACGGAACACCGGCCGCAGTTTCGCCAGCGACTCCAGGGACGACGACTCCCGGACCGACTCGTCACGGACCTGCTCCACCCCCGGGTACGGGACGACCTCCGCGTCGTAGGCGCCCTCCCGCCAGGCGCGGGCCGCCTTCTCGTGGCTGGCCAGCGCGAAGCGGTCCTGCTGCTCACGGGTGATGCCCGACGCGTCGGCGATCAGCTCGGCGCCCTCGCCCAGCGAGACCGTCCACTCCGGCCGCATCCGGGGGTTGACCATCCGCCAGCCCAGCGTCGAGGAGAACAGTTCCTGGTGGCCCGCCGGGTAGCCGCGCTCCGGCTTCGGCAGGACGTACGGCGCCCGGCTCATCGACTCCACGCCGCCGGCCACCGCGATGTGCGCGTCCCCGAGGGCGATGGCCCGCGCGGCCTGGACGACCGCCTCCAGGCCGGAACCGCACAGGCGGTTCACGGTCACCCCGGGCACGGTCACCGGCAGCCCGGCCAGCAGGACGGCCATCCGCGCGACATCGCGGTTGTCCTCGCCCGCGCCGTTGGCGTCGCCGAAGACGACGTCGTCGATCCGTGCCGGGTCGAGGTCGGGGGTGCGGTCCACCAGGGACTTGATCACATGGGCGGCGAGGTCGTCGGGCCGGACGCCGGCCAGCGCCCCGCCGTGTTTGCCGACGGGCGTCCGTACGGCGTCGACGATGTACACATCCCGCAGGCGGTGGTCGGTCATCAGGAACTGTCCTCGCTGTCCTCACGCGGTCCCAGGGCGGACGACGGCGGTATGAAGATCACCACGGTCGTCCGCTCCGAGTGTTTGCCGCCCGCCGCCCGGTGTCAACGGTCCCGCCGCCCCCACCGGGCACCTCCGCACCCCGGGGCACGGCCGTCGTCGCCCGGCGCGGGTGCCGGACGTCCCCGCGCGGGCGCCTCTGAGAGAGTGGGGGCATGAGCGCAGCGCACACCAGTACGGGCCGGGCGCCCGGCCATGTCGTCGTCATCGGTGGGGGCATCTCAGGGCTGGCGGCGGCGCACCGCCTGACCGGCCGCGGGGCCCGGGTGACGCTCCTGGAGGCGTCCGGCCGGCTCGGCGGCAAACTGCGCGCGGGCACCGTCGGGGACGCCCCGGTCGACCTCGGCGCCGAGTCCATGCTCGCCCGGCGCCCCGAGGCCGTCGGCCTGGCGCGCGCCGTCGGCCTGGGCGACCGCCTCCAGCCGCCGGCCACCGCCACCGCCTCCCTGTGGACCCGCGGCGGCCTGCGCCCGATGCCCAAGGGCCATGTGATGGGTGTACCGGGCGACCTCGCGCCGCTCGCCGCCTCCGGAGTGATCTCCCCGGAGGGACTCGCCCGGATCGCGCGCGACGCGGAGCTGCCGGCCACGGACATCGGCGAGGACGTCGCCGTCGGCGCGTACGTCGCCGAGCGGCTGGGCAACGAGGTCGTCGACCGTCTCGTCGAGCCCCTGCTCGGCGGGGTGTACGCGGGCGACGCGTACCGCATCTCGATGCGCGCCGCCGTACCCCAGCTGTTCGAGGCCGCGCGCGGCCGGCGCTCGCTGCTCGACGCCGTACGCGCCGTCCAGGAGAAGTCCGCCGCCACCGCCTCGGCCGGCCCGGTCTTCACCGGCATCGACGGTGGCGTGGGGACGCTGCCGGACGCGGTGGCCGCCGCGGTCCGCGCGGCCGGCGGTGAGATCCACCTCGGCACCGAGGTCCGCGAGCTGCGCTGGACCGGCGCGGACGGCTGGCGCGTGCGCACCGCCGAGCGCACGCTCACCGCCGACGCGGTGGTCCTGGCCGTCCCGGCGGGCCCCGCCGCCCGGCTGCTGCGCGACGGCTGCGCGGCCGCCGCCACCGCCCTGGACACCGTCGAGTACGCGTCGATGGCGCTGGTGACGATGGCGTTCCGCCGCGCCGACCTGGGCCGGATGCCGGAGGGCAGCGGCTTCCTCGTCCCGCCCGTCGACGGCCGCCGCATCAAGGCGTCGACGTTCGCCAGCCGCAAGTGGGGCTGGGTCGACGCCGCGGCACCCGACCTCTTCGTCCTGCGCACCTCCCTGGGCCGCTACGGCGACGAGGCCGACCTCAAGCGCGACGACGCCGAACTCGTCGACCTGTCGCTCGCCGACCTGGGAGAGGCCGCGGGCCTGGCCGCGCGCCCCGTGGCGTCCGCCGTCACCCGCTGGGAGGGCGGACTGCCGCAGTACGAGGTGGGCCACCTCGGCAAGATCACCGGCATCCGCGAGGCGGTCGGCGCGCTGCCCGGCACCCTGCGGGTGTGCGGCGCGGTCTACGACGGCGTCGGCATCCCGGCCTGCATCGGCTCCGCGCAACGGGCGGCCGACGAGATCCTTGACACCCTGGCGTCGGCCGCCGCCGGGGGAGAGTGAGAATGGACGGCATGACAGACCCTTCCACCCCCGCTCAGCCCGCCCCGGAGAAGGTCCCCAACGCCGGCAAGAAGGCGAAGGACCTCAACGAGGTGATCCGCTACACCCTCTGGTCGGTCTTCAAGCTGCGTGACGTCCTCCCCGAGGACCGCACCGGCTACGCCGACGAGGTCGAGGAGCTGTTCGCGCAGCTGGCCGCCAAGGATGTCGTGGTCCGCGGCACCTACGACGTGTCCGGCCTGCGCGCCGACGCCGACCTCATGATCTGGTGGCACTCGGAGAGCTCGGACGCCCTCCAGGAGGCGTACAACCTCTTCCGCCGCACCCGGCTCGGCCGTGCCATGGAGCCCGTGTGGTCCAACATGGCGCTGCACCGCCCCGCCGAGTTCAACAAGTCGCACATCCCGGCCTTCCTGGCCGACGAGCGCGTCCGCGACTACGTCAGCGTCTACCCGTTCGTGCGCTCCTACGACTGGTACCTCCTCCCCGACGAGGACCGCCGCCGGATGCTCGCCGACCACGGCAAGATGGCCCGCGGCTTCCCCGACGTCCGCGCCAACACCGTGCCGTCCTTCTCCCTGGGCGACTACGAGTGGATCCTGGCGTTCGAGGCCGACGACCTGTACCGCATCGTCGACCTCATGCGCCACCTGCGCGGCTCCGAGGCGCGCCTCCACGTGCGCGAGGAGATCCCGTTCTACACCGGCCGCCGCAAGCCGGTCGCCGAGCTGGTCGCCGGCCTG
>NZ_JCANQV010000109.1:0-18516 GCF_059553635.1 Candidatus Streptomyces philanthi | reverse complement strand
GACGGCGTCCTCCTCGGCACCGCCTTCGTCGTCGCCCGCGAATCACGGGCCCACGCCCGCTTCAAGGCCGCGGTGACCACCGCCGAGGAGACCGACACGGTCATCACCGATGTCTACGAGATCGGATGGCCGGGACGGCGGCACCGCGTGCTGGCGACGTCCGCGACCGCCGACCCCGGACAGCCCAGGAAATTCATCGGCCGCACGGTCGTCGAGGGCAAGCCGTACCTGGTGCCGCGCTTCGGCTCCGCCGTCCCGACCGACGCCACCAGCGGCCGGATCGAGGAGATGGCGATGTACTGCGGCCTGTCCTGCGGCGCCGTCTCCGAGGAAATACCGGCGGCCGGCATCGTCGCCCGCTTCGCGCACGTCCTCACGGGCGCCGAAGCCGCCGGGAACAACAGAAAGGAAAGCCATGCCAGTCGGTGAGGCGCAGGAACACCACGACCTCAAGTACCGCGAGGGCGCCCCGCGCGCCCGGACCAGAGAAGGCGTCGAGCTCTACTACGAGTCGACCGGTGAGGGCACCGCCATCACGGTCCTCAACAACTTCTTCATCAACAGCCCGTTCTGGCGGGAGTACACCGCGGAACTCGCACAGGACCACCGCGTGGTGAGCTACGACATGTGCAACCACGGCGCGTCCTCCCACGTCGCGCACGAGCCGACGTGGGAGGAACACGCGGCGGACCTGATCGGACTCCTCGACGCCCTGGACATCGCCTCGACGTATCTGGTCGGCACCTCGGCCTCCACCCAACTCGCCAGGGACGTGGCCCTGGCCCACCCGGACCGCGTCCGGGGACTGGTGCTGGCGGGCCCGGTCTTCGGAACGCGCGGCATGCGGCGCCACCGGCAGCTGCAACGGGCATGGCTGCTGACGCTGGAGAACCACGGCATGGCCGCCCTGTACAGCCACATGTACCCCGAGGTGATCAGCGGGGAGATGAACGAGGACTCCGGCACGCCGGGATTCCTGGGGCTGCGGGAGAGCTTCCTGGCGATGTCCACCCCCGAGGACCTCGCCAACGGCCTGCACCTCGCCCAGACCGGTGAGGCCGGCCCGGACCTGCTGCGCCGTGTCGCCGCGCCGACGCTGATCGTCCTCGGCGACGACGACATCCTGCTGAGCCCGACCCGCGGCCACGAAGTGGCGGCACTGTTCCCGCGCGGCCGCTGCGAGATCATGCCGAACGCCGGCCATGTGCCCTTCCTCGACGACCCCGAGGGCTTCCAGGCGATCGTCCGCACGTTCGTCGAAGAGGTCGAAGGAGCGCAACCGCATGCCTGACACGGCGGCCGAGGTCCGGCAGCGCATCCGTGAACTGCTCGTCGACCTGTTCGGGGGCGACCGTTTCGTCAGCGGTGTGCCGGACACCGCGTCCCTCCGCGAGGCGGGCGTGCCCTCCACCGCGCTGGTCAGCCTGCTGGTGGCGATGGAGGACGCGTTCGGATTCGAATGGGACGACGACGTCCAGCCGGAGGTGCTGCGCTCCATCGACTCGCTCGCGGGCCACGTCGTGGCGCTGCGGGCCTGAAGGCCGGACGGTGACCGCCGAGGGGGACCTTTCCGCGGGCGTCGCACCGGACACCGCGATCGCGTTCCGCCCGGTGCCGTGGCCCCACGGACCGGACGAGCAGTTCGCGGCGGGGCGCGACGCGGCCGCCGCCGCCCTGGCCTCGGCCGGGTCGGCCCGCCGGGCCGTGCCCCGCGGCCCCGGCGGCCGGCCGTGCTTCCCGCGGGGATTCCCCGGCTCGATCTCCCACACCGGCCGGCTGGCGGTCGCGGTGGTGCTCCCCGGCGCCCAGGCCGTGGGCGTCGACATCGAGGACGCCGTCATCACTCCTCGTGTGGCCGGATTCGTCCTGCGCGAACGGGAGCGGCGCACGCTGCTCCCACCGGCCGGGGAGCACACCGCGCGGGACCTGTTCGCCGCCAAGGAAGCGGCCTTCAAGGCCCTGAACGGTACGGGCGCGGACGAGGAATTCCTCTTCTGGCGGATCGAACTCGCCCGTTGCGACGACGCGTTGACCGCGTCGTACCGCGGCGAACGGGTCCCGGTGCGGGTCCGTTCGCGGAAAGACCTCTCGCTCGCCGTGGCGATACGGCGTCGAACTCTACGAATGCCCGTCCTTCCGAGCGCGTACCGGCCGAAGGAACAGTGCACCGAATGGGGGAAGAAGCCCATGAACCGCGAGGTTTTCGAGGTCGTCGACGAGCTGTTCCGTCGCCGGCTGCTGATACCCGAGATCAACCCCGGCGCCCCGCTGGTGGATTACGGCCTCGACTCGATCCGGACCATCGACCTGATAGTCGAGATCGAATCCGTCTTCGACGTGAGTATTCCGGACGACCGGGCCGCCTCGATGCGGACCCTGCGTGACGTCGTGGACCAGGTCACCGCATCGCTGGCGGTACGGACCGGGCAAGGAGAGAACGACGCATGAACACCGACGCTGGTTTCGCGAAATACGCCCGGCCGGAATTCGCCCGGCTTTTCCGCGCCCTGCACCTCGACGTGGTCTACCGGTCCGGCCAGGGCGACCACCTGGCCCGGGAACTGCCGGGCGGCGAGGAGGACCCACCGGCCACCGAACAGGTGCTGGACCTCGTCGGCGGCGCCGGCTCGTCCCTGCTCGGGCACAACCACCCGGAACTGCTCAAGGTGGCACGCCGGTGCTTCGACGAGCAGATCCCCTTCCACGCCCAGGCCAGCGTCCGCCCCGGCGCGGCCGAACTCGGCGAACGGCTCTCGTCGGTCGTCGGGGCGACGACCGGCGCGAGCTACGTCGTCACCCTCGGCAACACCGGAGCCGACGCGGTGGAGGCCGCGGTGAAGCACGCCACCGTCGCCCACCGGCGGCGGCTCGGCGCACTCCAGGAGGAGTACGAGGTCGCGCTGCGGCGGCTGCGCCGCGACGGCATCGCGGACGTGCCCTGCGCGAGCGGGCCCGCGGCGGGCCGCCCCTGCGGGGAGGTGCTGAGCGAGGCCCTGGACACGCTCGCCGAACTCCGGCGGACGGACCCGGTGTTCGTCTCGCTGCGGAACGCGTTCCACGGGAAGTCGGCCGGCGCCGGCACCCTGACGCACGGCGGCAACGTTCCCGCGGACCTGCACGTCCCGGGCCCCCGGCACCGGCGGCTGCACGACTGGACGCCCCGGGCGGTGGTGACCGCCCTCGACTCCGCACGCGTCCCGGTCCCCTCGGTCCGCGTCGACGCCGCCGGGGTGCCGCACTCGGCCGTCCGCCAGCTGTCCCCGGTGGCGGCCTGCTTCGCCGAACCCGTCCAGGGGGAGTCCGGGGTGCACGAGGTGCCCGCCGGGACGCTGGCCGCCCTGCGGGAGCTGGCCGACCGGCACGAGGCGGCCCTGGTGTTCGACGAGATCCAGTGCGGCATGGGACGGACCGGTGATTTCCTCGCCTCCGAGAAATCCGGTGTGACCGCCGACTACTACCTGTTCTCGAAATCCCTCGGAGGGGGACTGGCGAAAATCTCGGCCCTGCTGGTTTCCGAGGACCGGTACGTACCGGAATTCGGCCGCCACCACACCTCCACCTTCGCCGACGACGACTTCTCGTCGCGGATCGCGACGGCCGCGCTCGACCTTGCCCTCGCTTATCGCGACCGCATCATCGAGACGGGCGCACTGCTGCGCGACCGGCTGGCGGACGTGGCGGCACGGTGGCCGGACGCCGTCGTCGAGGTGCGCGGCCGCGGACTGCTGCTGGGCGTCGAATTCTCCCTGCCCCGGCCCGAATCCGGACTGCTGCGCGAGGTGTTCGACTCCGAGTCGCTGGGCTACCTCATCGCGGGACGTCTGCTGCACACCCACCGCATCCGGGTCATCCCCACCCTCTCGGCCCCCACCACCGTCCGCGTCCAACCGTCGGCACTGCTGGAACGGGACGACGTGGACCGTATCGCCGCCGCGTTCGACGACATCGCCGCCCTGCTGTCGCGCGGTGACTACGCGACGCTGCTGGAGCATCTGACCGTCCCGGCGACCAGCACGTGGCAGCCGCCGCAGCACGTCCCGCTGCCGCGCCGCGACCGCACCGCGGGGCACCGCGCGAGCCGGGGCGGGGTGCCGCGTGTCGCGTTCCTCGCCAACATGGACGTCCCCGGCAAACTGCGGTCCCTGGCGCCGGAACTGGCCGGTTGGACGGACGCGCAGTGCGCGGCGGTCTTCGACCGGATGCAGGGGGAGGCGGACCCCTTCGAGGTCGCCCGGCACCGCGTCACCTCCGAGAGCCACGGGGCGGTGGAGGTCATCATGGTGGCGGCGCCGTTCACCGCCGCCCAGGCCGTGGCCGCGCTCCAGGCCGGCCACGGGGCATGGCTGCGCCGCACCGTGCTCGACGCGGTGGAACTGGGCGTCTCCCTCGGCGCCGGCGTCATCGGCCTCGGCGGGCACACCTCGATCGTCACCAATGCCGCCCGGGACGTGGTGGAGGACGGCATCAGGGTGACCTCGGGCAATTCTCTGACCGCCGCCTGCGCCTGCGACCTGCTGCGGCTGACACTGGCCGAATCCGGACCCGGTGAACGCCGCGTCGGCCTCGTCGGCGGCATCGGCAACATCGGGGCGGTGATGGCCGAACTCATCGCCCCGCACTGCGAATCGCTGGTACTGGTCGGCCGGCCCGGTTCGGGCCGGCGGCTCGCCACGGTCGCCGGCCGGCTCGCCCACCTGACGGACGTCTCCGTGGCCGAGGACCTGGACGCGCTGCGGGACTGCCCGATCGTGCTCAGCGCCACCAACGCGGCCGATCCGGTGATCGCACCGCATCACCTCGCAGGAGACCGCAAGGTCCTCGTCTGCGACCTCGCGGTCCCCGGGGATGTGCACCCCGCGGTGGCGGCCCTGCCGAACGTCACCCTGGTGTCCGGTGGCCGGATCCAACTGCCCGGCCTGCAGATCCCCCATTTCCCGGGCATCACCCTGCCACCGGGAATCCTGTACTCCTGCATGGCCGAGACCATCCTGCTCGGCCTGGAACCCGGGACACCGAGCCCCTCCTACGGCGGCCTGACCTCCGCGGGCGTACTCGCCGCCCGGGACCTGGCCGTCCGCCACGGGTTCCGCCCCGCCCACATCGTCTCCGACGAGGTGTCCGTCCAGCCCTGGATCACCGACCAGTTCAGCAGCACTCTCAAGGAGTACATCGGATGACCGCACTGCGACCGCGTTTCCCGAGCATTCTGCACGCTTTGCTGGCACAGGCGGAACGCGGTGCCGACGGATCGGGCGTCACGCTGATACCGGAGCCGGGCCACGAGGAATTCCTGCGGTACGACCTTCTCGTCGAGAACGCGGCACGCTGCGCCGCCGCCCTCGCGGAACACGGTGTCGGCCGCGGTGACCGGGTGGTGCTCTGCCTGCCGACGGGACGGGAATTCCTCACCGCCTTCTTCGGCACCCAATTGCTCGGCGCCGTGCCGACGGCGATCGCCGTACCCGTACGCTTCGGCGGCGCCGCGGGGGCCGAGGGGCAGATGAAGGACCTCATGGGATATCTGCGGCCCGCCGCGGTCATCACCACGGCGAGCGTGATCGCGGAACTCCCGCATCTCACCGACACCCGGCTGATCGACGGCGACGCGCTCCACGCACGCGCCACCGCGAACGACGCCCCCGAACACCCCCTTCGTCTGCCGGACGGCGACGATCTGGCGGTGATCCAGTGCACCTCGGGTTCGACGGGCACTCCCAAGGGCGTCATGATCTCGCACGCCAATCTGGCGGCCAACTGCGAGCAGTTCACCGGCCCCATCGGATGGACCCACGCGGAGGCAACCGTCAGCTGGGTGCCCCTCTACCACGACATGGGCCTCATCACCGGACTGCTGTGCCCGGTCTATTCCGGCGGGAACGCGGTCCTCATGCCGCCCACGCGATTCCTTCGCGCACCGGCCGAATGGCTCCGGCACATCAGTACCTATCGCGGTGCGGTCGCGGCCGCGCCGAACTTCGCCTACGGCTATGTCACCGCCCGGGTACGCGACGAGGAACTCGACGGAGTGGACCTGTCGAGCTGGCGGGTGGCGCTCTGCGGTGCGGAACCCGTCCAACCCGCCACCGGCCGGCGATTCGTCGAGCGATTCGCCCGATGGGGCCTTCCGTCCAGCGCCTTCACCCCCGCGTACGGCATGGCGGAAGCCTCACTCGTCATCACCACCACACGGCCGGAAGCACCGCTCGTCTTCGACTCCCTCGACCGGCGGGCCGCCGTCGCCGACGCACGGGTGACCGATGCCGACCCGCACGACGAGGACGCCCTACGGGTCGTCGACTGCGGTGAACCGGTGGCCGGCACGGAGGTCCGCATCGTCGACGGCGACGGCCGGCCCCTGGGGGAGAACCGGATAGGCCATGTCCAGTTCCGCGGCCCCTCGCGGACGGTCGGCTATTTCGACCTGCCGGACGACACCGCCGCGGCGACCGACGCGCCGGACTGGTGGCGGACCGGTGACATCGGCTATCTGCGGGACGGCGGTCTGCGGATCACGGGGCGGGCCAAGGACATCGTCATCATCCGCGGCGCCAATTACTTCCCCTCGGATTTCGAGCACGCCGCGGAGACCGTGCCCGGTGTGCGCCTCGGCGCCGTGGTCGCGGTCGGACGCCGGGACGACGACGCCGAGTCCGAGGAACTCCACATGATCGTCGAAACGGAGCTGGACGCCGCGGAGCACGAGGCGCTGCGCCAGGCCGTCCGGACCGCGGTCGGTTCCCGCACCGGTGTGGTTCCCGCGGGAATCCATCTGGTGCCGAGGCGGAGCATTCCCAAGACCACCAGCGGAAAGCTCCAGCGCGCGAAGGCACGGTCGATGTTCGTCGTCCGGGGCGGGCGCGAAGAGACCGGTGGCCGCGACGGTTCCTGACGCCGCCGCCGGAACGGTCCGCGGGCCCCCGGGCGCCCGCGGACCGTTCCTGTGCGGCGGTCGCGGCCTGTCGCGCGCCGCCGGCTCAGTCCCCTCGCACCGCCCACGCGGGTCGGCCGGCTCCGCGCGCCGACCGCAGCACCGTGTCCAGTTCCCGCAGGACCCGCCGGGCGCACCCGGCCGCCGCCGGCACCACGTCCTGCAACAGCACATAGTCGTGCACCAGGCCCGGCCCCGGCACATGGGTCACATCGACATCGGAGACGGCCAGTTTGTCCGCCAATTCGGCGCCCTCGTCATGAAGAGGGTCGAATTCCGCCGTCGCGATCACCGTGGGCGGCAGGTTCCGCAGGTCCGCGGCGAGCAGATCGAGAGCGCGGGCGCTGCGCTGCCGCGGGTCGGGAACGTAGTGCTCGTAGTACCAGGCCAGGTCGTCGACGGACAGCAGATATCCCTCGGAATGCGCGCCGGCCGAGGCGAAACGCAGGCTCGGGTCCACCGGCGGATACAGCAGCAGGAGCGCCGCGCATTCCAGGTCGCCGGTGTCGCGCGCGTCGAGTGCGACACGGAGCGCCATGGCGGCGCCGGCGCTGTCACCGGCGATCACATGGTCCCGGTCGGGAAAGGACCGGCTCGTCCAGCGGGCCGCGGCGGCGGCGTCGCGATGCGCGGCCGGGTAGGGGAATTCGGGCGCCCGCCGGTAATCCACCGAGACGACGACGGCACCCAGCGACGCCGACACAAGGCGGCAGACTCCGTCGTGGCTCTCGATGTCGCCCACCACCCACCCGCCGCCGTGCAGATAGGTGACCACCCGGCCCTCGTCGTTCCCGGGGGTGTAGAGCCGGCAGCGGAACGACGATCCGTCCGCGGCCCGGACCGTCCGGTCGACGGCGGCCACCGCGTCGCGGGAGTCGTCGTCCCGACGGGGGCGGATCGCATTCGCGAGATACCGGTCGCGGGCCTGCTCGACGGTCAGTGCGCGGAGCGGAACCGGAGGGCCGTCGGCGCGTTGCCAGACGATGAGGTGACGGAGCATGCGGTCCAATGGCACAGCAGTCCCTCCCAAGGACTGGTCCGATGCGAAATGCGGCGTACACGCCTGCCGCCGGGAATTCCCGGGCGGTGACTCCTGAAGCTGTGCGTCCGCCTCCGGCCACGCCCTCTTTCCCCGCTCGGGACATCATCGCATTACGGTGCGGAAAAAGCGGTCCCCGCATGGAATTCCGATGCTTCGGGCACGTCTTCTTCGTCATTCTCGCAGGGCTGTGAAAAACGCATGTGCGGCGGTGAGATCCGCATGTTGCCGGGGGCTGATCTGCGCCGCTAGCCTGACCGGGCAATTTGGTGGCGGGAATACCGCCCGAATATCTCCGCGCGGGGAGGCCCGTCCGGATGTGAGGTCCGGGACGGGGAGGGCGCGCGACGGGGGACAGGCCTCCGGGCACCCCGGGACGCCGCGCCTCGGGCACGGCGGGCGGTCCGTGCGAAGTGCCCCGCGAAGTCCCTTGCCGCGCGGACGTCCCGCTGACGCAGTCCGGTGACGGGCGGGCCGTGCGGCGCGGACGGCCGGTGCATCTCCCCGTGCGGCACCGTCACGACGGTGCATGTGACTCGGCACAACAGAGAAGGAAAGTGGCCATGATTGTTCTGGGGTGCAACGGGTTCACCCGGGGCGCAGAGGTTTTCGCCGACCGGTACGGCGCGGTCGGCACCGAGAAGCACTACGTTCTCGGGCACGACGCGGGTGCGGCGCTGCTGGTGGACGGCGAACTGGTCGCCGCCGTCGAGGAGGAACGCCTCAACCGGGAGAAGAAGACCTCCGATTTCCCGGCCAACGCCGTGAAGTGGTGTCTGGAGAAGGCGGGCATCGGGTTCTCCGACGTGGACCTCATCGCCGTCCCGTGGAACTTCTCCACCGAGGTCTTCGACGCGATGAAGGCCGAACTTGAGGCCGCTCCGATGGCGAGCGAGGAGAAGGAGGGCCGGCTCGAACGCCTCGGTGAGCTGTTCGACAAGGCCCTCAGCCGTGAGGCGATCCTCGCCGACTTCGCCGAACGCACCGGCTTCACCCCCGACCCGGACAAGGTGGTGTTCGTCCAGCATCACCTGGCCCATGCGATGACCGGCTACTACATGGCCGGGATGAAGGACATCGCCTTCCTCATCAGTGACGGCCGCGCCGAACTCTTCTCCTCGCTGATCGGCGAGATCCGTGACGGCCGTATCCGTGTCTTCGACGAGTCGACGATCAGCGCGAACGACTCGATGGGCAACCTTTTCGCCTCGATCACGCGCTATCTGGGCTTCGTCCCCAACAACGACGAGTACAAGGTGATGGGCCTTTCCGGCTTCGCCGAGGCCCCCTCGCCGAACCCGTTCCTCGACCACATCGTCCAGCTCCACGACGACGGGCGTTACACCCTCTGCCGGCCGCACGACATCGAGAATCCCCGGTGCTTCGACGACCTCTTCGAGAAGTACTTCGGCCCGTTCGAGGACACCGTCGCGTACAAGGCCAACCTGGCCGCCGCGGCACAGGAAATGCTCACGGTCGTCACCGGCCACCAACTTCGCGCGCTGGAGTCCAAGACCGGCCTGAAGCATCTGCTGTTCGAGGGCGGTCTGGCCCTGAACTGCGTGAACAACACCAAACTGCTGGAGGGTTCACGCTTCGAGGACATGGCGGTGAGTTTCGGCGCCAGTGACACCGGAGTGGTCATCGGTGCCGCCGTCCACGCCTGGGCCCACCACCCGGACAACACCGCCGAGGTGAAGTACGCCGACGCGGTCACCCCCTACCTCGGGCCGGAGTACGAGGACGCGACGATCGAGCGGACCCTGCACACGTTCGGCGACCGGGTGCGGTGGACCCGGCTGGACCGGGACGAGGTCGCCGACCAGGTGGCGAAGCTGCTCACCGACAAGGTCGTCATCGGCTGGTTCCAGGGCCGGCTCGAACACGGCCCCCGGGCACTGGGACACCGCAGCATCCTGGCGAACCCGAAGTTCCCGGACATCAAGGACGTCATCAACACCAGGGTCAAGCACCGTGAGCCGTTCCGGCCGTTCGCGCCGATCGTGCTCGAACAGGACGCGCCGAAGATCTTCGAGATGGGCCGCAAGACCCGCTCGCCGTACATGACGTTCGTGTTCCCGGTACGGCCGGAGTACCACGACGTCATCCCGGGCGCGACGCACGTGGACGGCACCTCCAGGGTCCAGACCATCACGGACGAGGACGCGCCGCTGCTGGCGTCGCTGCTGCGCCGGTTCACCGCGCTGACCGATGTGCCCTGCCTGATCAACACCTCGTTCAACGTGGCGGGCGAGCCGATCGTGTGCTCTCCCGCCGACGCCCTGAAGTGCTTCCTCGGCACCGAGATCGACCACCTGGTGCTCGGCAACTACCTCGTCACCAAGACCGACCGGCCCGCATGACGACCGCGGTGCTCCCGCCGGGACGCCGCCGCACGGCGTCCCGGCACCGGGCAGACCAACACGAAGGGGGCTTTCCATGCGTGCCGTCCAGGAGACGACCGTGGACCTCGCCGAGGTCGTCCGACAACTGGAAGAACTGGCCCTGGAACTGCGCGACTCCCACCGCCGCGTCCCGGAGGTGAACGCCGCCTGCGACGCCCTCACCTGCGCCGCCGTCCTGCTGCGCACCCAGGACGACGGCCACGCCGGCCGCCGTGAACTCCTGCACGACGCCGTCGCCCTGGCCCGCAGCACGGTCGAGGGGACGAAATTCGCCTGCCGTGAGCGCATGGGAACGCGTCCCGGCGCCGACAGCCGGATCTGAGGAGCCGAAGAGGTCAGGACGGCAGGCCGCTTGACCTCTTTCCTCCCGGCACTTCCCTCCGGGAGGCCCCCGGCACGACGCGCGGCGCGTCGCCTCCCGCGCCCACCGGACGGGACGGCCCGTCAGGGCCGACGCCCCTGACACGGCGGCCTCCCGCGGCCCCCGTCACGCGCCGTCCGCCCCCGCGGAAGGGTCCCAGAAAGCATCCAGATTCTGGCCAGCCACCCCGTGTGAGGCTGAGCCGGGCTTCCGGTCGCTCCCGAGTCGGCCCGTCACCGGGGGGAGCGGGCGCAGAGCCGCTCGTACGAGACCGACGAAAACCGGAGTTGACGGATGTCACAGGAGATGATGTCGCCCCAGTCCGCGGCCGTGAGCAGGCCGGCTCCCCCGTGGGAGCCGGAGACCCTGCGGCAGGAGGTCTCCCGGGCACTGGAGCGGGAACTGGGCCCCGCCGACGAGGACGTCAACCTCTTCGAACTCGGTCTCCAGTCCCTGCAACTGATGCAGCTGACCAACCGCCTCAACCGCGCCGGCGCCCGGGCCGACTTCCGGCGCCTGGCCTCGGACCCCCGCCTGTCGGCGTGGTACGCGCTGCTGGGGAACACGGCCGGGCCGACACCCCCGCCGGACGAGGCACCGGCCCGGGACCTCCCCGCCGACGACGGGGAGACCTTCCCGCTCACCGCCGTGCAACAGGCGTACTGGATCGGACGCGGCGACGACCAGCCCCTGGGCGGCGTCGGATGCCACGCCTACCTGGAGATCGACGCCCAGGAGGTCGACGCCGGCCGGCTGGAGACCGCCGTACGCGCCCTGCTGGACCTGCACCCCATGCTGCGGGCCCGGTTCGAGGCCGACGGGACCCAGCGCGTGCTGCCCCGCTCGCCCTGGCCCGGACTCACCGTCCACGACGTCGGCGACCGCCCCGAGGAAGCGGCCTCCCGCGCGCTGGAGGAACTGCGCGGCCGGCTCTCGCACCGGCGTCTCGACGTGGGCGCCGGCGAGGTCATGGACGTCCGGCTCAGCCGGCTGCCCGGCGGCCGCGACCGGCTGCACCTCAACGTCGACCTGCTCGTCGCCGATGTGCACAGCATCCGGCTGCTCCTCGCCGACCTGGCCGCCCTGTACGAGGACCCCGCCTCGGTACCCGAGGTGACCTGCACCTTCCGGCAGTACCTGGCCCACCGCGCCGACGCCCGGCGGACCGGACACGCGACGGCACGCGCGTACTGGCAACGACGGCTGCCCGAACTGCCCGGCGGCCCCCGGCTGCCGCTGGCCGCCGAGCCCGCCGACGTGACACCCACGCGCTTCGCCCGGCGCACCCACGAGCTGGCCCCCGCCGAGTGGGACGCGCTGCGCCGGCGGGCCGCGCGGAGCGGCGTCACCCCGGCCGTACTGCTCGCCACCGCCTTCTCCGAGATCCTCGCCCGGTGGAGCGGCCAGGAACGGTTCCTGCTCAACCTCCCCCTCTTCGACCGGGACCTGGAGGCGCACCCGCAGATCGGGCGCATCGTCGCGGACTTCACCAGCCTGGTGCTGCTGGAGGTCGACCTGACCCGCGGACAGGACTTCGCCGAACGCGCCCTCGCCGTGCAGAAGCAGCTGCACGAGGACGTGGGGCACGCCGCGTACACCGGCGTGGACGTGCTGCGCGACCTGGTCCGCGCCGACCCGGACGCCCCGCGTGCCGCACCGGTCGTCTTCGCCTGCAACCTCGACGCGCCGCTGGTGCCCGACGCCTGCGCCGCACGCTTCGGGGAACTCGCGTGGATGGTCTCCCAGACCCCGCAGGTCTGGCTCGACCACCAGGTCTACCGCACCCGCTCCGGGGGCCTGCTGCTGGCCTGGGACGCCGTCGAGGACCTCTTCCCCGCGGGCGTACTGGACACCATGATGACCGCCTACACCACACTGCTCGGGGACCTCGCGGCGGACGACGGACGCCCCGCACCGGACCCCGCGCTGCCGGCCGGGCAGCGGAACCGCCGCGCCGCAGTGAACTCCGCGGCCCGGCCCGAGAGCGGGGCCCTGCTGCACTCGGCGTTCTTCGCCCGCGCCCGGGAACACGCCGCGCGGCCCGCCGTGCTGTGGGGCACCGACGGCCGGCTCACCCACGGGGAACTCGCCGAACGGGCCCTGCGCATCGGCGCGGCCCTGGCCCGCAGGGGCATCGGCCGCCACACATCGGTGATCGTCACCGCGCCCAAGGGCCCCGACCAGATCGCCGCGGTGCTCGGCGTCCTCGCCGCGGGCGCCACCTACGTACCCGTCGGCGCCGACCAGCCGGCCGCGCGCCGCGCCCGCATCCGGGAACTCAGCGGCGCCCGGCTGGTCCTCGACGGCACGGCGTCCCCGCGGCCGGCCGGACCCGGGTACGAGGTGCTGCCGGTCGCCGAGGCGCTGCGGGAGGAGCCGCTCGCCGCGCCGGTGCGCGCGGAGCCGGACGACACCGCCTACGTGATCTTCACCTCGGGGTCCACCGGCACCCCCAAGGGCGTCGAGATCGGCCACCGGGCCGCGGTCAACACCGTCGAGGACGTGAACGAGCGGTTCGGCGTCGGGCCGGAGGACCGCGTACTGGCCCTCTCCGCCCTGGACTTCGACCTGTCGGTGTGGGACGTCTTCGGCCTCCTGGCCGCGGGCGGCGCGCTGGTCCTGGTCGACGAGGCCGACCGGCGGGACGCACAGCGGTGGCTCACCCTGTGCTCCCGGCACGGCGTGACCGTGTGGAACAGCGTGCCCGCCCTGATGGACATGCTGCTCACCGCGGCCGACGGGGCCCCGCTGCCCCCCACGCTGCGGCTGGCCCTGCTGTCGGGCGACTGGATCGGCCTGGACCTGCCCGGACGGCTGGCCGCCGCGACCGGCGGACGGTGCGCGCTCGTGGGGCTCGGCGGCGCCACCGAGGCCGCGATCTGGTCCAACGCCCACGAGATCGGCGACGTCCCCGCGCACTGGCGGTCGATCCCGTACGGGAAGCCGCTGCGCAACCAGAAGTACCGCGTCGTCGACGGCCGGGGACGGGACTGCCCCGACTGGGTGCCCGGCGAACTGTGGATCGGCGGCACCGGCGTCGCCCTCGGCTACCGGGGGGAGCCGGAGCTGACGGCGGAACGCTTCCCCGAGGCGGACGGCGAACGCTGGTACCGCACCGGCGACCTCGGACGCTACTGGCCCGACGGGAACCTGGAGTTCCTGGGACGCCTCGACCACCAGGTGAAGATCAACGGTTTCCGGGTCGAACTCGGGGAGATCGAGGCCGTCCTCCAGTCCCGGCCCGAGGTGTCCGGCGCCGTCGTCGTCACCGTCGGCGAACGCCACCGCGAACTGGTCGCCGCCGTCGTGGAGCACACCCCGCGGTACGAGGGGACGGCCCCGCGGCACGAGGGGACGGAGACCGGCGGGGACGGCGAGCAGCCCGCGGCCGCCGGCGACGGGCCCGCGCCGGACGACGCCGGACTCGAACTCCGTCTCGTCGAGACGCTGCTGGCCGCACTCGTCGCCCCCCTCGTGGAGCCCGGCTCCGCACCGGCCCTCGCCGTGTGCGAGGAGCAGCGCCCCGTCCAGGACGCCTGGCTGGACCACCTCGCGCGGCACGAGGTCGTACGCTGCGACGGACCCGCCGTCCGGCCGGGCAGGCGGTGGGCGCAGGCCCGCGACCCCGAACGGGCCGCCCGGCTGCGCGACCAGGCGCAGGGCACCCCGCTGGAGGCCGTGGCGACCGCGCTGGCGTGGGCGGGCCCCGTCCTCACGGCCGTCCTGTCCGGCGAGGCCCCCGCCTCGGTGCTCCTGGACGACCCGGTGCTGTCCCCCGAAGGACTCAACGACGCGATGCCGGGCACCGCGCGCTGCCTCGCGGCCGTCGCGGACGCACTGCGGGCCTCCGCGGCTGACGGACCCCTGAAGATCGCCGACTGGGACACCACGAGCGGGCTCGGGGCCGCACGGCTCCTCGCCGCGCTCGAACCCGGCAGCGTCGACTGCACGGTGTTCGGCTCCTCCGCCCCGCACCTGGCCACCGCCGACGCCCGCCTCGCCGACCTGCCGCACCGGGTGCGCACCGTCCACCAGGGCACCGCCGCGATACCGGCCGGGCATCTGCACGCCTTCGACGCGGTGATCGCCAACAACGTCCTGCACCGGATGCCGGACCCGGAGACCGCCGTGGCGACCGTGGCCCTGCTGCTCAAGCCGGGCGGCCGTCTCCACCTGCTGGAACGCACCCGCCTCTCCCCGCTCGCCCTGCTGGTCGCCCTGCCCCTCCAGGCGCAGGCCGGCCGCCTGCGGACCGACGGGCCCGGGCTGCACCCCGGGCCGCGATGGGCACGGGCCTGCGCCGCCGCGGGACTCACCGGAGCGCGGGTGCTGCGCACCGAGCCCGGCGGCGAGGTCCTCGTGACGGCGCGACGACCGCACGGGGCGGGCGGACTCGACCCGGACGCACTCCGCCGCCGGCTCGCCGAACGGCTGCCCGCCCACATGGTCCCGTCCGGCATCGCGGCACTGCCCGCCCTGCCGCTGAGCGCCAACGGGAAGGTCGACCGGCGCCGCGTCCAGAACCTGCTCGCCTCCCTGGCGACCCGGCCCCGGCAGGCGGCCGAACCACCGCGGGGCCCGACGGAGGAGACCGTCGCCGGGCTGTGGACCGCGCTGCTGGGCCTCGACTCGGTGGGCCGCGACGAGAACTTCTTCACGCTCGGCGGCGACAGCCTTCTCGCCACACGCCTGGTGACGGAGGTCCACACGGCCCTCGGCGTCGAGCTGCCCATGCGGGACGTGATGCGCGCGCCGACCCTCGCCGGTCTGAGCGCGCTGATCGAGTCACTGAGGTCGGCGGACCGCGACGGGACGACGGGGGCCGGGGCCTTTGGCCAAGACTTCGAGGAAGGTGTGCTGTGAACGCCAGTGAGCTGCTCGGCGAGTTCGAGAGCGCCGGTATCCGTGTGTGGCGGGAGGGGCGGCAGCTGCGGTTCCGGGCCCCGCGCGGCGTCATGACGGACGAGCGCCTCGCCGTCCTGCGCGGCCGCAAGGACGAACTCCTGGCCCGCCTGCCCGACCGGGCGGCCGCCCCCGCCCCGCCCGACGCCGGGTGGGAGGCCGAACCGGAGGCCCGCCACCGGCCCTTCCCCCTCAGGGACATCCAGTCCGCCTACCTGCTCGGCCGCGACGCGGCCTTCGACTACGGCGGCGTCTCCTGCCACATCTACCTCGAATTCCGGCGCCCCGCCGACCTCGACCCGCAGCGGCTGCAACACGCCTGGGACGGCCTCGTCGCACGCCACGACATGCTCCGCTCGGTCATCTCCGAGGACGGCACCCAGTGCATCGCCCCCGTCCTCCCCGACACCCGCATCCGCGTCACCGACCTGCGGGACGCGGACACCGCCACCGCGACCGGCACCCTCGCCGCCGTCCGCGAGGAACTGTCCCACCGGGTGCACCCCGCGGGCGAACGCCCCCTGTACGAGCTGCGGCTCACCCGCCTCACCGACCGCAGCCTGCTGCACCTCTCGATGGACTTCATGGTGCTGGACTGGATCAGCATCCAGCTGCTCCTGTCCGAACTGGACCGCCGCTACGCGCGGCCCGGCTGCCCGCTGCCGCCCGTCGAGGCCACCTTCCGCGACTACGTCGCCGCGGAGCGCCGGCTGCGCGGCACCGAACGCTACGCGCGCGACCGCGCCTACTGGTGGGACCGGATCGACGACCTGCCCGCCGCCCCGGCACTGCCCCTCGCCGACGGCCACGACCCGTCCGGCGTACCGCCCCGCTTCCACCGCCACGGCACCGCACTGGACGAGGCGGACTGGCAGGCCCTGAAGAGCCGGGCCGCCGCCCACGGCATCACCCCGGCCAACGCCGTCCTCGCGGCGTACGCCGAGACGATCGGCCGGTGGAGCGCCGGCGCCCGGTTCTGCCTGGGGCTGACCGTTCTCCACCGCATGCCCCTGCACCCGCATGTGGCCCGGCTGCTCGGCGACTTCACCTCGGTCAGCCTGCTCGCCGTGGACCAGGCGGACCGGGCGGCCTTCGCCGACCGCGCCCGGAGCCTGGGGGAGCAGCTGTTCGAGGACCTGGACCACCGGCTGTGCGGCGGCGTCGAGGTGCTGCGCGAACTCGCCCGGCGCCGCGGACGCGAGGCCGCCCTGATGCCGGTGGTGTTCACCGGCGGCATCGGCGTGGTGGGCCGCGCCCTCGGGGACGACGCCGGGAACCTCCGGCCCGTGTACGGGATCAGCCAGACACCGCAGGTGTGGATCGACTGCCAGGCCACCGACCAGTTCGGCGGTCTGGAGGTGAACTGGGACGTCCGGGACGGGGTGTTCCCCGAGGGCCTGGTGGACGACATGTTCGCCGCGTTCACCCGGCTGCTGCGCCGCCTGGCCGCGCAGGACGCCCCGTGGAAGGAGGCCGATCCGCTGGGCCTTCCGGAGCGGCAGCGGGCCCGCCGGGACGCCGTCAATGCCACCACCGCCCCCGAGCCTGGCGGCCTGCTGCACACGCCCCTGGTCGCCCACGCCCGGAAGTTCCCTGACCGGACCGCCGTGATCGACGCGGACGGGACGATGACCTACGGGGAGTGGCTGGGGCGGGCCGCGTGGGTGGCCCGGGAGCTGCGCGCCGCGGGCTGCCGTCCCGGGGACCTCGTCGCCGTCCTCATGGACAAGGGGCGGGACCAGGTCGCCGGTGTCCTGGGCGCCCTGCTCGCGGGGGCCGCGTACGTGCCCGTGGACACCGGCCAGCCGCGGGTGCGCCGCGACCGCATCCTCACGGGCTGCGGGGCCCGCTACGCGCTCGTACCGGACACCGGCACCGCGCCGGAACCGCCCCCGGGTATCCGCGGCGTCACCGTGTCCGCCGACGGGCGGCTCGCGCCGTCCGACGCGCCCGACGGGGCGGACGCGGCACCGGGCGACCTCGCCTACGTCATCCACACCTCGGGTTCGACCGGTGAGCCCAAGGGTGTGATGATCAGTCACCGGGCGGCCGCGAACACCGTGCACGACATCAACGGGCGCTTCGCCGTCGGCGACCACGACCGGGTCCTCGGCCTCGCCTCCCTGGGCTTCGACCTGTCCGTGTACGACCTCTTCGGGCCGCCCGCCGCCGGCGCCGCCCTGGTCCTGCCCGACCCCGCCCGGCGCGGTGATCCCTCCCACTGGGCGGACCTGTCGGAACGGCACGGCGTCACCCTGTGGAACTCCGTCCCCGCCCAGTTGCAGATGCTCCTGCACTACCTCGACACCGAACCCCGCGACCTGGGCCGGCTGCGGCTCGCGCTGCTCTCGGGCGACTGGATCCCCCTCGCCCTGCCCCCGCACGCGGGGCGGCACCTGCCCGGGGCCGAACTGGTCTCCCTGGGCGGCGCCACCGAGGCCGCGATCTGGTCGATCCACCACCGCATCCGCCGCGTCGAGCCGCACTGGCGCAGCATCCCCTACGGCGCCCCGCTCGCCAACCAGCGCTTCCACGTCCTCGACAGCGCCCTGCGCGACCGCCCCGACCTGGTCGCCGGCGAACTCCACATCGCCGGGACCGGACTCGCGGAGGGCTACCTCAACGACCCCGACCGCACCGCCGAACGCTTCTGGCACCACCCCGCGACCGGTGAACGCCTCTACCGGACGGGCGATCTGGGGCGGTACCTGCCGAACGGTGAGATCGAGTTCCTCGGCCGGGCCGACCAGCAGGTCAAGATCCGCGGGCACCGCGTCGAACTCGGCGAGATCGACGCGGTCCTCGGCGAACACCCGGCGGTGGGCGCCAGCGCCGTCCTGGTCGAGGGCACCGAGGCGCTCGAACGGTCGCTCGTCGCCTT
>NZ_JCANQV010000108.1:0-18558 GCF_059553635.1 Candidatus Streptomyces philanthi | reverse complement strand
CGGCCGCGTCACCGGACGCCTCCGGCGCCCCGTCGCGCGCCTCCTCGTCCGGGGCCTCCTCGACGATCACGTGCGCGTTGGTGCCGGTGATCCCGAACGAGGACACCCCCGCCCGGCGCGTGCGCCCGGACTCCGACGGCCAGGGCCGGGCCTCGGTCAGCAGCCGTACCGCGCCGGCGGACCAGTCGACCTTGGCCGACGGGGCGTCCACGTGCAGCGTCCTCGGCAGCACGCCGTGGCGCAGCGCGAGCACCGTCTTGATGACCCCGACGACGCCGGCGGCGGCCTGGGTGTGCCCGAAGTTCGACTTCACCGAACCCAGCCACAACGGCCGCCCCTCGGGCCGCTCCTGCCCGTACGTGGCGAGCAGGGCCTGGGCCTCGACGGGGTCGCCGAGCGGAGTGCCGGTGCCGTGCCCCTCCACGGCGTCCACGTCCCCCGGCGTCAGTCCGGCGTCGGTGAGGGCCTGGCGGATGACGCGCTGCTGGGCGGGGCCGTTCGGCGCGGTGAGCCCGTTGGAGGCGCCGTCCTGGTTGACGGCGGAGCCCCGCACGAGCGCCAGGACGCGGTGCCCGTTGCGCCGGGCGTCGCTCAGCCGCTCCAGGAGCAGCAGCCCCGCCCCCTCCGACCAGGCGGAACCGTTCGCGGCGTCCGCGTACGCCATGGAGCGGGAGTCGGGGGACAGCGCGCGCAGCCGGGAGAAGTGCGCGAACGGAGCCGGGTCCGCCATCACGGTGACACCGCCGGCCAGGGCCAGATCGGTCTCGCCGGACCGCAGGGACCGGCAGGCCAGATGCAGGGCGACGAGGGAGGACGAGGAGGCGGTGTCGACGGTCAGCGCGGGGCCTTCGAGGCCGTAGGTGTAGGCGATGCGCCCGGAGACCGCGCTGCCGGAGGTCCCGGTGATGAGCATGGACTCCCATGCGGTGGGCGGCGCGGTGGCGCCGTAGCCGCGGTCCATGGCGCCCGTGAACACCCCGGTACGGCTCCCCTTCAGGGACGCCGGGTCGATGCCCGCCCGCTCGAACGTCTCCCAGGCCGCCTCCAGCAGCAGCCGCTGCTGGGGGTCGGTCGCCGTCGCCTCCTGGTCGGACAGGCCGAAGAAGCCCGCGTCGAAGTCGCCCGCGTCGTGCACGAAGCCGCCCTCGCGGGCGTACGTGGTGCCGGGGCGGTCCGAGTCCTCGTCGAAGAGGCGGTCGAGGTCCCAGCCGCGGTCCTCCGGGAACGGGGACATCGCGTCGGTCCCGTCGGCGAGCAGCTGCCACAGGGCGTCGGGGGAGTCGGCGCCGCCCGGCAGCCGGCAGGCCATGGCGATGACCGCCACCGGGTCGGCGTCGTCGGCGGGAGCCCCAGGGCCTGTGGCGGAGGTCCCGCCCGCCTCGCGGCTTTCGCCCCAGGCCCCGGGCTCCTGGCCGGCCGGTTCCTCCCCCTCGGCGAGGACCTGGGCGACGGCCCGGGGGGTGGGGGAGTCGAAGGCGAGGGTGGCGGGGAGCGGCAGTCCGGTCTCCTCCCGCAGCAGGTTCCGCAGCCGTACCGCGCGGAGGGAGTCCAGGCCGAGCCGGCGGAAGTCCTCGTCGGGGGAGAAAGGGAGGCCCGCGCCGCCGTCGAGCACCCGGCCGACACAGTCGCGTACGAGGTCCAGCGCCTCCTCGACCGTGTACGGCGGGAGGACGCCGAGCCGGGCCGGGACGGGCACCGCGCCCAGACCGGTGAGCCGCCGGGTGAGCGCACGGCGGTCGGGCTTCCCGGCGGGGGAGAGGGGAAGTGCGGGGACGGTGACCAGTTCCAGGGGGATCTTGTGGTCGGCGAGCCCCTTCCGGCGCAGGAAGGCGGTGATCTCGCTGAGGCCGATGGTGCGGTCCGCGTGTCCGGTCACCACCAGGCAGGGGTACTCGCCGAGCCGGTCGTCCGGCGCGCCCGCGACGGCCAGCGGGCCCAGGCCCGCGAGATCCGCGAGCAGTCCCTCGACCTCGGTGGCGCTGAACTTCCGGCCGCCCGTGTTGATCAGCTCGGCGGCCCGCCCGTGCAGCGTCACCACGCCGTCCGCGCCGATCGCCGCGAGATCGCCGGTCCGCAGCCAGCCGTCCCCGGTGAGCGCCGCGCGCGTCAGCTCCGGCTCACGGAAGTAGCCGCGGAACACTCCCGGCCCCCGGTACTGGAGTTCGCCCCGCTCGCCCGCCGCGCACACCGCGCCGTGCTCGTCGGCGACCCGTACCTCCACGCCGTCGACGGGCGTGCCCGCACTGCCGTCGGGGTGGTGGGGCAGGGTGCGGGTGCCGGTACCGATCTCGGACATGCCCCACACCACGACCGGTTCGCCACCGAGGACGGTACGGACCCGCGCGGCGAGCGCCGGCGCGAGGGCGGCCCCCGCCGTCCGCACCTGGTACGGGGCGAAGCCCGCCGGCTCGTCCGTCCCGTCGAGCCGTGTCAGGACGTCCCGCAGCTGGGCGGGCACGGCGAAGACGACACGGGGGTCGTGCTCCCGCGCCACCGCCAGGAAGCGGTCCGGGTCCCAGCGGTCGAGCAGTACCTGCGCACCGGCCGTGAACAGCGTCGCGTGCAGGGACTGGAGGCCGAAGAGATGGGTCATCGGGCAGGCCGTGAGGACCGTACCGGTGAAGGCGTCGGCGTCCTCGGCGGTGACGGCCGCGGTGTTCGACAGCAGACCGTCGTGGCTGTGCACACAGAGCCTGGGCCGCTCCGAGGTCGTCCCGGACGAGGGGACGAGGACGAGCGGCATGCCGGGGGTGACGTCCACCGGCCGGGGACCGCTGCCCGCCCACCGCGCCAGCAGCCCGTCCAGCGACCCGGCCCCGGCCGCCTCGCCCTCCGCCTCCGGCGCGCCGGCCCTCAGCACACCGCGCAGTGACGGCACGTCCTCCAGAAGGGCACGGGCCGTCTCCGGGGGCTCGGCGGCCGGCAGGACGAGAAGGACGGGTTCCGCGCGGGCCAGCAGTGCGCGGACCTCCGGGAGCGGGGTGCCCTGGTGGACGGGCAGCAGGACCGCTCCGAGGGCCGCGACGGCCAGGTGGAGCGTCGGGAACTCCCAGCGGTTGGGCAGTTGCACGGCCACCACGTCGCCGGGGATGACGCCCGACTCCTGGAGCCCGCGGGCCAGCGCGTCGACGTCCGCCCGCCACCGCGCCCAGGTCCAGGAGCGGTCCCCGTCGACGAGGGCCACGGCGTCGGGCGCGGCCGCGACGGCGGCCGTGAAGACCTGGGGCAGGGTGAAGCCGCCCAGGGCATGGGCGGCGTGCGGCTGGATCACGTAGTCATCTGTGGGGACGGGCACCATCACTCCCGGATCTCAAGCACTCTCGTCGGTTGCGGGGGACAGGCCGGGGTGCGGGCACGGACTCCTGTCCGGGGTGGGGCTGGGGGCTGCGGCGGAGGCCGGGTCAGGCCCGCGCGCAGGGCGCGTCCGCTTACGGAAGCGGCGGCCTCCGCCGCACACGTCCCTAGCCCTCGTGCACCGTGATCGCCCCCGACGGGCACAGGGCGCCGGCCAGCCGGGCCCCGTCCTGCGCGTCGGCGTCGGGCCCGGTGAGAAGGGTGACCAGTCCGTCGTCGTCCTGGTCGAAGAGGTCGGGCGCGTTGAGCACGCACTGGCCCGCGCCCACGCAGCGGTCGCGGTCAACGGTGATACGCATGTCGATGTGTCTCCTGCGGTGGATGGGGGCCGGTGGACGGTGCTACCAGCGGACGGGCAGCTCGTGCAGGCCGTAGAGGACGCCGTCGTGCTTGATGCTCAGCCCGTCGACGGGCACGGCGAGTTCGAGGTTCGGGATGCGCTCGAACAGCTTCCGGTAGGCGACCTCCATCTCGACCCGGACCAGGTTCTGGCCCAGGCACTGGTGGACGCCGTAACCGAAGGCGACATGGCCGCGCGCCGACCGGGACGGGTCGAAGGCGTGGGGGCACGCGAAGACGTTCTCGTCGTGGTTGGCCGCGGCGACCAGCGGAATGATGCCCTCGCCCGCCTTGATGAGCTGCCCGGCGATCTCCACGTCCTCGACGGCCACCCGCAGGGACACGATGTCGGCGACCGAGTGGAAACGCAGGGTCTCCTCCACGGCCCGGTCGTCGCCGATCCACTGCGGGTTGGTCAGCAGGGTGACCACGCCGAGCGCGATGTTGTTGGCGGTGGTCTCGTGACCGGCGATGAGCAGCAGCATCAGCACGCCGGACAGCTCGTGGGGGGCGATGGCCTTGGTGGCGAGCAGCCGGGTGACGAGGTCGTCGCCGCCCCAGTTCTGCTTGATGTCGATCAGCCGGTTGATGTAGCGCAGCAGGTCCTTGGCGGCGGCCATGCGGTCGTCGTCGGTGGACGCGCGGAGGTTGACCAGGACCCGGGTCCTGGACTCGAAGAACTCGCGGTCGGCGGGCGGCACACCGAGCAGCGAGGAGATCACCAGGGAGGGGACCGGCAGCGCGAAGTCCGCGACGAGATCGGCGGTGTTGCCCGCCGCCAGCATGGCGTCCAGCTGCGCGTCCACCGTCCGCTCGATCGCCGGCCGCATCGCGCGCACCCGCCGGACGGTGAACTCCGGGATGAGGGCCTTGCGGAACCGGTCGTGCTCGGGGGAGTCCATCCCCACGAACCAGCCCGGGATCTGGTCCTGCGACGGCACGCCCAGGTTCCCCACGTTGGGGAATCCCTCGTGCTGCGGGTTGGAGCTGATCTTCGGGCTGGTCAGGACGGTACGTACGTCCTCGTGCCGGGTGACCAGCCACACCCGTTTGCCGTCGGGCAGATGGGAGAGGACCAGTCCCTCCCGGTCGCGGTAGTCGGCGTAGTCGGGCGGCGGGAACGGCACGCCGGGCTTGCGCAGCGGAAGGTCGACCACCATCGGGTCGGTGTGTGTCATGGTCGGTATCCCCTCTCGGACGGGCCGGTCAGCCGACGCCGTAGAACGCGCGGATCCTGCCGATCACGAAGTCCTGGTCGGCGAGGGTGAGCCCGGTGTGGGTGGGCAGGTACAGCCCGTCGTCGGCGAAGGTGTTCGCCTTCAGCGAGGGCCAGACGGGGTCGTGGTACATGGGCTGCCGGCTCATCGGCTTGAAGAACAGCCGGGTCTCGATGGACTCCCCGGCCAGGAACTTCCGCAGCTCCTCGCGGCGTTCGGCCCGCAGGTCGTACATCCACAGCACGTCCCGGGGCGGCATCAGCGTGATGCCGGGGACGTCGGTGAGGCCCTCGTCGTAGCGCTTCTCGATGCCGCGGCGCACTTCGAGGATCTCGTCCAGGCGCTCGGTCTGGGCGAGGGCCACGGCGGCCTGCATCGCCGTCATCCGGTAGTTGTAGGCGACCTTCTTGTGCAGGAAGCTGTGGTCCTTGGTGAACGCCATGGCGCGCAGATGCGCCAGCTGCCCGGCGAGATGAGGGTCGTCGGTGAGGCAGATGCCGCCCTCGCCCGCCGTGATGATCTTGTTGGCGAAGAGGGAGAAGCACGCGATGTCGCCGACCGGGCGGACGCCGTGGGCCTCGGCGCTGTCCTCCACGACCCGCAGGTTGTACTGGTACGCGATGTCCATGATCGCGTCCATGTCGCAGCGGCGGCCGTAGATGTGGACGGGCAGGAGGGCCTTCGTCCGCGGGGTGATCTTCTCCTCGATGCGGGTGACATCGATGTTGAGGTCGTCACCGCAGTCCACGAACACGGGTGTCGCGCCGGTGTAGGTGACCGCCCACGCCGAGGCGATCATGGTGAACTCCGGCACGATCACCTCGTCACCGGGGCCGATGCCCAGGGCGCGCAGCGCCAGGGTGAGCGCCGCCGTCCCCGAGGAACAGGACACGCCGTGCGCGCTCCCGTTGTGGTCCGCGAAGGCGCGCTCGAAGCGCCGGACCATCGGGCCCTGGGACGAGATCCAGCCGTCCTCGACGGTACCGGTCAGATACTCCAGCTCCCTGCCGTCCAGAGTGGGCCTGGACACGGGGTACTTGAACGACATCCGCTGCCTCTTCCTTGAATTCCTCGTGGTCCTGGTACGTGTGTGCGTGCGGCCCTGGTGCGCGGCCGGGCCGGCAGCGGCCTGGGGTGACGGCCGCGGCCCGGCCGCGTACGGCCCGGCCGTCACGGTGCGCCGCGACGGCCGGGCACCCGGCGGACGGCGGGGGAACCGCCACCGGAGCACTACGCGGCCTTGACGTCCTCCGCGATGATCCGCTCGATGTTCCGCTCGGCCAGTGCCGTGATGGTCACGAACGGGTTGACGCCGATGGAGCCCGGGATGAGGGAGCCGTCCATGACGTAGAGGTTGCGGTGGCCCGCGACCCGGCCGTACAGGTCGGTGGCCTTGCCCAGGACGCAGCCGCCGAGAGGGTGGTAGCTGAAGTCGTCGGAGAACGCCTTCACCTGCTTCCCGAACAGGTCGTAGCGGTACACCGTGGTGTTGGCCTGGTTGATCCGGTCGAACAGCGATTTCGCGGCGTTGACCGCGGGCGTGTTCTGGTCCCGGGTCCAGCGCAGCGCGACCCGGTCGGTGGCCTTGTCGTAGACGAAGGTGCCGCGCTCGGGGTTCTTGGTGATCGCCAGATAGAGGCTGACCCAGGTCTCCGCGCCGGCCGGCATCGGCGCGATCTCCGCGAAGACCGGGGCGGCGGCGTTGTTCCAGTCGTCGATGCCCAGTGCGGGGATCGACGACTGGTGGGCCCCGGTGGGGTTCCAGACGTGGTTGGCCCGGCCGGTCATGATGTTGCCGTTGGGGCCCCAGCCGCCGCCGACCTCGGCGTTGAGGTCCGGGAGCGCGCCGGTGTCCCGGGCACGCACCAGCAGCTCGGTGGAGCCCAGGCTGCCGGCGCCCAGGAACAGATGGCGGCAGCCGATCTCCTTGTGGCCCACGGTCTTGCCGTCGGCGTCGGTCTGGTCCACGGACAGCACATAGCCGCCGTCCTTCTGCTGCCGGATCGCCTTGACCTGGTGCAGGGTCTCGATGGTGACCTTGCCGGTGCCGAGCGCGGCGGCCAGATACGTCTTGTCGAGGCTCTGCTTGCCGTGGTTGTTGCCGTAGATGACCTCGCCCGCCAGCGCGGACTTGGGCGCCTCACCGGTCGCCTCGCGCCGCATGTGGCCGAAGTCGTAGACATTGGGGACGAAGGTGGTGCCCAGGCCCGCCTTGCTTGCCTGCTCGCGCGAGACCCGCGCGAACTTGTACCACTCCGTGTCCTCGAACCAGGTCTTGTCGATGTGGTTCACCTTGAGCATGGAGTTGGCGCGCGGGAAGTACCGGTCGTACATCTCGGCGGCGTCCACCTTCGGGAGGACCTCTTCGAAGTACGCGCGCTTCGGTACGACGGCCATACCGCCGTTGACCAGCGAGCCGCCGCCCACGCCCCGGCCCACGTACACCGACATCTCGTCGAAGTGCACCCGGTCCAGCACGCCCGCGTACGGGTCGATGTCGCGGTTGACGACGTCCAGCCAGAGGAATGAGCCCAGCGGGGCCTCGGTGCGGGACTTGAACCAGGTGGAGCGGCGGTCGGGCTTGAGCATGCCGCAGAAGATGTTCCCGTCCTCGGCGGGCTTGTTCCACAGCCGGCCCATTTCGAGCATCAGCGTCGGGACGCCGGCCTCACCGAGCCGCAGCGCGGACACCGCGGCACCGTACCCCGTGCCGATCACCACGGCCTCGACGAAGGAACCGTTGTCGGCGCGCGGGGCGCGCCGTCCCGCGGCCGCGGCCTGCGGGGCGGCGGAGATCGTGGTCAGGCCGGCGACGGCGGCGCCGCTGAGGGCGGCCAGTCCGAGCAGTCGGCGCCGTGACAGATGCTGGTTCTGCTGGTTCTCGAACACGCTGGTTGTACCCGACCTTCGCCACAGGAATCGTCCCCGCAGGGCTGCTCCGCGGGGCCGTTCCGGTGGGGGTCACAGGCCGTGCCCATCGGCCGGGGCCGCCGCGCGCCACCATCCTGGCCGGGAAAGTCTGGGGGAAATGCCAGAGGTGCCCGGGCCGTTGGCCGGCGGCGGCGCGCCGCCCTGGCCCGAGCCGTACGAGGACGCGGTCCGCGCGCCGTCGTGCCTGGTCAGCGGGGTGCGGCGCTCTTTGGGCCGGCACCGGTCCCGACGGCCGTGTGCAGCCGGGCGTACGCCCCGCCGGCGGCGAGGAGCGCGTCGTGGGTGCCGCGTTCGACGATGCGGCCGCCCTCCATGACGAGGATGAGGTCCGCGTCGCGGATGGTGGAGAGCCGGTGGGCGATGACGAAGCTGGTCCGCCCGGCGCGCAGGGTGCGCATCGCGCGCTGGATGAGGACCTCCGTACGGGTGTCGACGGAGCTGGTCGCCTCGTCCAGGAGCAGGATCGAGGGCCGGGCCAGGAACGCGCGCGCGATGGTGAGGAGCTGCTTCTCGCCGGCGCTGACATTGGCCGACTCCTCGTCCAGGACGGTGTCGTAGCCGTCCGGCAGGGTGCGGATGAAGCGGTCGGCGCAGGTGGCGCGGGCGGCGGCCTCGATCTCCTCGCGGGTGGCGTCGGGGCGCCCGTAGGCGATGTTCTCGGCGATGGTGCCGGAGAACAGCCAGGCGTCCTGGAGCACCAGCCCGATGTGGGAGCGCAGCTCCTCGCGGGTCAGGGCGGTGAGGTCGGTGCCGTCGAGGAGGATGCGGCCCGTGTCGGGCTCGTAGAACCGCATCAGGAGGTTGCCCAGGGTGGTCTTGCCCGCGCCGGTCGGGCCGACGACGGCCACGGTCCGGCCGGGTTCGACGGTGAGGGAGAGGTCCTCGATGAGGGGGACGTCGGGGGAGTAGCGGAAGCCGACCTTGTCGAAGCGGACGTGCCCGCGGACCCGGGGGAGGTGCGCGGGGTGCGCGGGGTCGGGCCCCTGCTCGTCGGCGTCCAGGAGCTCGTGGACGCGCGCCGCGGAGGCGAGCGCGGACTGGAGGCGGGCGGCGATCCCGGCGACCTCGACGAGCGGCTGGCTGAACTGCCGGGAGTAGAGGATGAACGCCTGGACGTCGCCGATGGACAGCGCCCCGGAGATCACCCGCAGCGCGCCCACGACCGCCACCACGACATAGCCGAGGTGGGAGACGAACATCATCGACGGCTCGATGGCACCGGAGACGAACTGGGCTCGTGCGCTCGCGCGGTACAGGGCCTCGTTGTGCGCGTCGAAGGCGCGCTCGGCCTGCTCGCGCCGCCCGAAGCCCTTGACCAGCGCGTGCCCGGTGTAGATCTCCTCGACATGGGCGTTCAGTTCCCCGGTGGCGGACCACTGCTGGGCGAACCGCGGCTGCGCGCGCCTGCTGATCAGCGCCGCGAGCACCGCCGACACCGGCACGCAGGCCAGCATGATCAGCGCCAGTGACGGCGAGATGACGACCATCAGCACCAGCATCGTCAGCACCGAGAACACCGCGGTGATCAGCTGGCTCAGCGTCTGCTGGAGGACCTGCTGGAGGTTGTCGACGTCGTTGGTGACCCGGCTGAGCACCTCGCCGGCCGGCCGCCCGTCGAAGTAGCGCAGCGGCAGCCGGGCGAGCTTGGCCTCCACGGACCCGCGCAGCGCGAACACCACCCGCTGGACGACGACCGTGACCAGCCGCCCCTGGAGCAGGGTGAGGACGGCGGCGGCGGCGAACAGCGCCAGGGTGATCAGCAGCACCCGGGCGACGGCGCCGAAGTCGACGCCCGGGGAGCCGTGGGCGTGCCGGATGCCGTCGAAGACGAGGTCCGTGGCCCGGCCGAGCAGCATCGGGCCCGCCGCGTTGAGCGCGACACCGCCGATGCCGAGGGCGACCGCGACGGTCACCAGGGCGCGGTGCGGGCGCAGCAGCGCCAGGGTGCGGCGGGCGGCGCCGCGCCGCACCCGGCTAGAGCTGTCCGTCGAGACCATGGACGGCCTCCTGAAGGGTCGGGGCGGCTCCGTCGTCCGGGCCCGCGGGATCGGTGAGCTGGGACCGGGCGATCTCCCGGTAGGTCGTACTGGTGCGCAGCAGCTCCTCGTGGGTCCCGGTGGCGGCCACCCGGCCCGCGTCCAGGACGACGATGCGGCGGGCGTGCCGGACGGTGCTGACGCGCTGGGCGACGGTGATCACCGTCGCGCCGGCGATCTCCGGTTCCAGGGCGGCCCGCAGGGCGGCGTCCGTGGCGTGGTCGAGGGCGGAGAAGCAGTCGTCGAAGAGGTAGATGTCCGGCCTGCGCAGCAGGGTGCGGGCGAGGGCCAGGCGCTGCCGCTGGCCGCCGGACACATTGGTGCCGCCCTGGGCGATCGGCGCGTCCAGCCCGCCGGGCAGACGCTCCACGAAATCGCGGGCCTGGGCGGTCTCCAGCGCGTGCCAGAGCGCCTCGTCGGTGGCGTCGGGGTCGCCGAAGCGCAGATTGCTGGCGACGGTGCCGGAGAAGAGGTACGCCCGCTGCGGGACGAAGCCGACGGCGCGGCGCAACGTCCCCGCGTCCAGGGTGCGGACGTCGGCGCCGCCCACGTGGACGGACCCCTCGGTGGCGTCGACGTGCCGCAGGACGAGGTGGAGCAGGCTGGTCTTGCCGCTGCCGGTGCTGCCGAGGACCGCCACCGTCTCGCCGGGCGCGACGCTCAGGTCGATCCCGCGCAGCACCGGCTCCGCCGCTCCCGGGTAGTGGAACCCGGCGCCGCGCAGTTCCAGCCGGCCGGGCGCGGGCAGGTCGCGCCGGGGCTCGCGCGGCGCCGCCACGCTCGGTTCGGTGTCCAGCACCTGCTGGATACGTCCGGCCGAGACCCTCGCCCGCGGCATCGCCAGGCACACGAAGGTCACCATCACCACCGACATCAGGATCAGCGTGAGATAGCTCAGAAAGGCGCTGAGGGCGCCGAACCGCATCGCCCCGGCGTCG
Organism: Candidatus Streptomyces philanthi; assembly: GCF_059553635.1. Classification (NCBI taxonomy): domain Bacteria; kingdom Bacillati; phylum Actinomycetota; class Actinomycetes; order Kitasatosporales; family Streptomycetaceae; genus Streptomyces; species Candidatus Streptomyces philanthi. The sequence continues at coordinate 7,743 of NZ_JCANQV010000108.1, read as the reverse complement.
ACCCGGTGCGCCCCGAACCACAGCACCGCCACCATGAAAGCGTTGAGGATCAGCAGCACGACGGGGATGATCGTCGCCAGCAGCCGGCCGACGCGCAGCGAGATGTCGCGCAACGCGGAATTCGTGCGGCCGAATCTCTCGCCCTCGTACGCGTCACGCACAAAAGCCCGGACGACCCGGACCCCGGTAATACGCTCGCGCAGCAGCCCGTTGATGCGGTCGAGATAATTCTGCATACGGGCGTAGAACGGATCGGCGCGGCCGAGAAGAAGTCCGAAGGACAATCCGACGGTCACCGTCAGCGCCACCAGGAGCAGGGAGAGCGGCACGTCCTGCTGGAGGGCGAGCGCGATACTGCCCAGACACATCAGAGGCGCGGAAACGGCGACGCCGAAAGCGGGCACCGCGAGCATCTGCACCTGTTCCACGTCGTTGACCGTCCGCGTCATCAGCGACGGGGTGCCGAACTGCCCGACCTCGCGCGCCGAGAAGTCCAGCACCCGGCGGAAGACGGCCGAGCGCAGATCGCGGCCCATCGCCATGGCCGTACGGGTCCCCAGCGCCACCGCGCCCACGGCCGCCGCGACCTGGACGCCCGCCACGGCCACCATGACCAGGCCGGTCCGGGTGACGTAGGCGCGGTCCGCGGTGAGCACGCCGTTGTCGATGACGGCCGCGCCCAGGGTCGGCAGCGCCAAGGTGCCCAGGATCTGCACCAGTTGGAGCAGGCCCATCAGGGCGACGGAGCGCCGGTGGGGCCGCAGGCGGGTTCGCAGAAGGCTGAGCAGCACCGGGCGACGCTCCTGGAGACGGGCGGGCCCGGTCGGCGGTGGGGGTCAGGCGCCGACCGGGCCTGGACGGGGGCACACCCGGACAGTGCAGCGCACCGCACACCGGAAAATCCCTAGTGTCCCGGCGGCCGGGCCGTTTTGTTGTGCCCCGGCGGGAAACGGCCGTCGGCCGGTACTCGTGAATTCCCTAGTGTGCCCGGAATTTCTTGACACCGTGACCGGCCGCTTGGAAGCGTGCGATTACCCAGCGTCCGGACCGTGGCGTTTTCGAGGCCGGCAGATGCCGTGCGACGCCAAGAGAAACACAGCCACGAGGTCAAGCAGCCGACTCGGCTCTGCGTTTGGGCGGTCTGTTCTCAGCGGAGGAGAGGAATGAGATGTCCAAGCGTGCGCTGATCACCGGAATCACCGGGCAGGACGGTTCTTATCTGGCCGAGCACCTGCTCGCGCAGGGCTACCAGGTGTGGGGCCTGATCCGTGGTCAGGCCAACCCCAGGAAGTCGCGGGTCAGCCGTCTCGTCTCCGAACTGTCCTTCGTCGAGGGCGACCTGATGGACCAGGGCAGCCTGGTCTCGGCCGTCGACACGGTGCAGCCCGACGAGATCTACAACCTCGGCGCGATCTCCTTCGTGCCGATGTCCTGGCAGCAGGCCGAACTCGTCACCGAGACCAACGGCATGGGCGTGCTGCGCATGCTGGAGGCGATCCGCATGGTCAGCGGCCTTAACGGCTCGCGGAACGCCGGCGGCGGCCAGATCCGCTTCTACCAGGCGTCCTCGTCGGAGATGTTCGGCAAGGTCGCCGAGACCCCGCAGTGCGAGACCACCATCTTCCGCCCGCGCAGCCCCTACGGTGTCGCGAAGACCTACGGGCACTTCATCACCCGTAACTACCGCGAGTCGTTCGGCATGTACGCCGTCTCCGGCATGCTGTTCAACCATGAATCGCCGCGCCGTGGTGCCGAGTTCGTCACCCGGAAGATCTCCCTCGCGGTGGCCCGCATCAAGCTCGGCTACCAGGACAAGCTGTCCCTGGGCAACCTGGACGCCGTCCGCGACTGGGGCTTCGCCGGGGACTACGTCCGCGCCATGCACCTGATGCTCCAGCAGGACGAGCCGGGTGACTACGTCATCGGGACCGGCGAGATGCACTCGGTCCGTGACGCCGTCCGCATCGCCTTCGAGCATGTGGGCCTCAACTGGGAGGACTACGTCCACATCGACCCCTCGCTGGTGCGCCCGGCCGAGGTGGAGATCCTGTGCGCGGACGCCGAGCGCGCCCGCAACCAGCTGGGCTGGGAGCCCACCGTCGACTTCCCCGAACTGATGCGCATGATGGTCGACTCCGACCTGCGCCAGGCGTCCCGCGAGCGGGAGTTCGGGGACATGCTGCTGGCCGCCAGCTGGTAGGGCACCCCGGCGCACGGGACACCCCGGCGCACCCCGGGAGTGTCCCGTACCGCACCGGGTGAGGTTCCGCATGCCCCTGTCGGTAGGGCGTGCGGAACACCGGGCCGGCGACCGGCCGGCGCCATCGTAAGGAGGAGGAAACCGCACCATGACGACGACCACCGCGGAAGGGCTCTGGGCCCGGCGCTACCACCCGGCCGCGCACCACGGGCACCAGCTCGTCTGCTTTCCGCACGCGGGCGGTTCGGCCTCCTTCTTCTTCCCCGTGTCGGCGCAGTTGTCGTCGGTGACGGAGGTGCTGTCGGTGCAGTACCCGGGCCGCCAGGACCGGCGCACCGAGAGCAGCCCCACCGACATCCGCGTCATGGCCGACCAGGTGTACGCGGCACTGGGGGACCGGTTCCGGTCAAGGCCGACGACATTTCTCGGTCACAGTATGGGCGCGATGGTCGCGTTCGAGGTGGCCCGGCGGCTGGAGGCGGACGGCGGGGAGCTGGCGCATCTCTACGCCTCGGGGCGGCGCGCGCCCTCGCGCCACCGCGCGGAGAGCGTCCACCGGCGCGACGACGACGGGATCGTCGCCGAACTGAAGCTGCTCTCCGGCACGGACGCCGCGGTCCTGGGTGACGAGGAGATCCTGCGCATGATCCTCCCGGCGATCCGCAGCGACTACACCGCGGTGGAGACCTACCGCTGCGACCCCGGCGCCGCGATCGCCGCACCGATCACCGCACTGACCGGCGACAGCGACCCCAGGACCACCCTGGAGGAGGCCGAGGACTGGCGCACCCACACCACGGGCGCCTTCGACCTCAAGGTTTTCCCCGGAGGGCACTTCTTCGTCAGCTCCCAGGCCCCCGCCGTCCTGAGCCTTCTCCGGGAGCGCCTCACGACGTCCTAGCGGCTGTCGCTCTGGCCGCGGCCTCCACCGACCATGTACGCTGGCGCCCGTTGGGCATCACCCTTTAGGGTGATTTACAGCCGCGATGCGGTGACGGCCGGTCGCATCGTCGTGTCCCCGAGGTGCGAGGATCCCCATGGTGCGAGACCGGAGTGCCCCTTCCGGTTGTGACAGCACCTTGGTCGGCCGCGCCGACGACGTCAGCACACTCGACCACCTCGCCCGCGACGCGCGCTGCGGCCGCGCCGGCTCGGTGGTGGTCACAGGACCCACCGGAATCGGCAAGTCCGCCCTTCTGCATGCCTTCCTCGGCGGGGACGCCTGCCGGCACGCCACCGTGCTGCACGGCAACTGCCAGGAGGACGGGTCCGACGACGCGTTGGGCGGCTTACGTACCCTGCTCGACCGGGCGGGCCAGGACCTCCCCCTCGACACCGCCGCCCTCACCCCCGGCGCGCTGACCGGCGCGCCCCCGCACGCCCCCGCCGTCCAGCACGCCTTCCACGGCCTCTACCGCCTCGCGGCCCGCGCGCTGCGCCACCGCCCCCTCGTCCTGGCCCTGGACGACGCCCACCACTGCGACGAACTCTCCCTGCGCTGGCTCGACTTCCTGCTCCGCCGCGCCGACGGCCTGCCCCTCCTCGTCGTCCTCACCCAGCACACCGAGACCGCCGCGCTCACCCACGGCGCCACGGCCCACCGGGCCCTGGCCGACCTCACCGCCCACCGCCGCACCACCACCCTGCGCCTGCGGCCGCTGACCGAGACCGATGTCGCCGAGGCCGTACGACGGTTCTTCCGCACACCCGCCACCCGGGCCTTCGTCACCCGCGCCTGGTCCGTGAGCGGCGGCAACCCCCGCCTCCTGGACCGCCTGCTGCGCGCGGTGCGCGCCGACGGCACCGGCCCGGACGCGGGCGCCGCCGACCGGATCGCCGGGACCTGCGACCGCGTCCTCGCCGACTGGGTACGCGAGTTCCTCGACCGCCGCCCGCCCTGGGTCGGCGACGTCGCACGCGCCGCCGCGGTCCTCGGTACACGGGGCGCCGACCACCTCGGCCCCCTGGCCGCCGTCCCCGCCGATGTCGTCGAGGACGCCCTGACGGTGCTGCGCGGGGCCGGGCTGCTGGCGCCCGGCGGCAGACACCTGGCGGACGACGTGGTGCGGACGACGGTGCTGGACGCCCTGGACGACCGGACGCTGGCGGACCTGCGCACCCGGGCGGCACTGCTCCTGAGCGACGCGGGCCGCCCCGCCGAAGAGGTCGCCGCACACCTCCTGCCGCTGCCCGCGACGGCCGAACCCTGGATGCCCGGCGTCCTGCTGGAGGCCGCCGCGCGGGCCGAGGCACGCGGCGCCCCGGAGACCGCCGCCCGCTACCTCTACCGGGTGCTGGAGGTGGACCCCGGCAGCGTGGAGGTCCGCGTCCGGCTGGCCCGTTCCCTGGCCGAGACCGACCCGCCCGCCGCCATGGGCCTGCTCCGCGGCGTCCTGGCCCCCAGCGTCGACGTGCGCACCAGGGCGAGGATCGCCGCGCAGTTCGGCACGACCTGCGTGGCCGCACGCGAGATCTCGGTCGCCCTCGGCATGCTCGACGACGTCCTGGCCGCCCTCGACACCGAACTCGGTCCGGACCCCCTGCCCGCCGACCGGGAACTGCGCACCCTCGTCGAGTCGGTGCTGCTGATCGTCGGCTCGCACGGCCGCACCACCATCGCCGCGACGCGCGAGCGGGCCGCGGCGATGACCGTGCCCGAGGGCGACACCCCCGCCCAGCGCCAGAAACTCGCCGCGATGGCCCTCCTGGCGGCACTCGACGCCGAGGTACCCGAACCGGCCGTGGAACGCGCCCTGCGCGTCGCCCACTCCCCGCAACTGCCCCTCCGCTGCTGGTCCCTGCTGAACTCCGCCCTCGTCCTCGAACTCGCCGACCGCACCGAGGACGCGCTCCACGCCCTGGACCGCGTCCTGCGCCAGGGCCGGGAGAACGCCGCCGGATGGACCCACTCCCTGGCCCTGGCCAGCCGCGCCGTGCTCCTCCACGGCCTGGGTGCCCTCCCGGACGCGCTCGCCGACGCCAGGAAGGCGGTACAGATCGGCGGTGCCGAACGATGGGGCGGGACCGTCGTCCTGCCCCGCGTGGCGCTCGCCGGCGTCCTGGTGGACCGGGGCGAGGCAGCCGCCGCCGAGAAACTGCTCCTCAGCGGCGGGCCCGCCTGGCGCGACCAGTACGTGTGGACCTACCCCCGCTCCCTCCTGGCCCACGGCCGGGTCCGCCACGCCCTGGGCGACAAGGAGGGAGCGCTGGCACTGTTCCGCGAGTGCGGCAGGGCACTGGAGGACGCCGGAGTGCGCCACCCCGCCTATCTGCCCTGGTGGGTCGAGGCCGCCTGCGTCCTCGCCGAACTGGGCCGCCCGGAGGAGGCCGGGGAAAGCGCCGCACACGGCACCCGGCTCGCGCGGCGCTGGGGCACCCCCCGCGTCCTCGGCCTCGCCGCCCTCGCCCGCGGCGCGGCCACCCCCGGCGAGAAGGGCGTGGAACTGCTGGGCGAAGCGGTACGGGAACTGTCCGCCTCACCGGCCCGCCTGGAACACGCCCGCGCCGAACTCCTCCTGGGACAGGCCCTCCTGGCACAGGGCGACCGGCGCGGGGCCCGCGAGCACCTGCGGGCCGCGGCCGACCTCGCCCAGCGCTGCGGCGCCCTCGCCCTCGGCCAGGAGGCCCGCGGCGCCCTCGTCGCGGCGGGCGGCCGCATGCGCAAGATGACCGCCTCCCCCCTGGACCTGCTCACCAGCATGGAACGCCGGGTCGCCGGCCTCGCCGCGGGCGGCGCCGGAAACCGCTCGATCGCCCAGTCCCTCTACGTCACCGTACGCACGGTGGAGACACATCTGACCAGCGTGTACCGCAAGCTGGGCATCACCGAACGCGCCCAGATCGCCGCCGCCCTGCGCAGTCCGGGCGTCCGCGGGGCACGGACGCCACGTCCTGGCAGCCCGCGCTGAGAGCGGCCGGACCGGGGAGCTGCCCGTGACGGCGCCGGGTGACCAGCAGCTCCATACCGGGTTCATACGGGCGGGCCGCCCCCGCACCGACCCGACCCTGCTCGAACGCGAGCGGGAACAGGACCAGTTGCGGAACGTGGTGGCCTCGCTCGGCGACGGCCGCCCCGCCGTCGTCTCCGTCACCGGCCGCCCCGGCTTCGGCTACAACGCCCTGCTGCGCTGGACCGCACACCTCGCCGAGGAGCAGCCCGTACGCGTCCTGCGCGTCACCGGCTCCCTCGCCGAACGCGACCTTCGCCACGGAGGCATCACCCAACTCCTCACCCCCCTGGGTGAGACGGCCGCACACCCGCTCAGGGCCCTGCGCGACCCCCACGCCCCGGACGGCCTGCCCGGCCTGCCCGAACTCCTCCACACCACCCGCCGCACCCCCACCCTCGTCACGGTGGAGGACGCGCAATGGCTGGACGCGGCCTCCCTGCACTGGCTCCAGGCCCTGGTCCGCCGCCTGTCCGCCGGCATTCCTCTCGCCCTGCTCGTCGGCCGCACCGGACTCGACCCCTACGGCCCCGACTGGCTGGCCGAGGCGGCGCCCGCCACCCGCCATCTCACCGTCCGCGCCCTGAGCCCCCGCGCCGTCGCCACCCTCGCCGAACAGATCTGCGGCGCCCCCTGCGACGAGGAGTTCGCCGCCGCGGCCGCCGACGCCACCGGCGGCAGCCCCGCCACCCTGCACACCGCGCTGCGCTCCCTCGCCGACGCCGGACACCGGCCGGACACCGACCGGATACCGCTCCTGCGCACCCTGGTCACCGGCATCACCGCCGACCGCGCCGGGCGCGCCCTGCGGGGGCTGTCCGACGAGGCCACCGCAGTCCTGCGGGCCCTGGCCGTCGGCGGTGACCTCCTCGACTTCTCCCTCGTCTGCTCCCTCGCCGGACTGCACACCGTCCGCGAGCCCCGGCTGCGCGCCACCCTGCGGAACGCCGGCTTCACCTACCCCGACGGCCCCTACGAACGCATCCGACTGCCCGTCCTCACGTCCCGCATCCTGGAGGACACCCCCGCCGCCGAACGCGCCGCCCTCCACGCCCGCGCCGCCCACCTCGCCTACCGGACCGTCGCCGGGGACGAGGACGTCGCCCGCCTCCTCCTCCAGGCCCCGCCCGTCGGCGAACCCTGGGCGGCGCACGCCCTGTGCGGCAGCTTCGGCCCCGCCCTGCGCCGCGGCGAACACACCCGGGCCGCCGCCTTCCTGGAACGCGCCCTCGACGAGCCCCAGGAACCCCTCCAGCGCGCCCGCGTCCACCTCGTCCTGGCCTGCGCCGAGGCCGTGACCACCCCCGAGGCCGGCGACCGCAGGTTCGCGACCCTCGTCCGCGCGCCGGGTCAGGGCGAGGCATGGGCCCGGCTGCGCGTGCGGGCCCTGGACACCGGCCTGGCCCGCGGCGACGACTCCTGGGGCCGCCGCGCCGCCGCCGAGGCCCTCACCACCGCCCGCGGCACCGAACGCGACAACCTGATCGCGCTGTACTGGTTCGCCGCCCAGACCCGGCACGAGGACACCGACGTCCCCGCACCCGGCGTCCCCGCCCTGCCCGAACACCCCACCGCCCCCGCCCAGGCCGGCATCCG
>NZ_JCANQV010000107.1:0-18598 GCF_059553635.1 Candidatus Streptomyces philanthi | reverse complement strand
CGACGGCTCGGCCTCCACCCGGGCCCTGCGGGGCGGTACGGCGAGCTGGACGACGTCGGCGAGGGTGCCGGCGTAGCGGTCGGCGACCGCGCGGCACAGGGCGAGCAGCGCGGGTGTCAGGACGCGTTCGGGCGAGAGCACCTGGGCGAGGGGGGCGAGGACGCCCCGGAAGTCGCTCTCGGCGGCGCGTTCCACGATGAAGCCGTTGACGAGCTTGCCGCCCTCGCGGCGGCCCCCCTTCTCGCCCGCGCCGAACCGCACCCGTACCCGCACGCCGGGCTGCGCCTCGGCGTCCATGGCGGCGGGCACCGCGTAGTCGAAGTAGCGGTCGAGGTGGACCAGGCCCTTGTCGACGAGGACGCGGGCGACCGGCAGCTCGGCGGCCAGCTCGGCCCCCCGCCACGTCCGTGGTCTGGCGCGTGACGCCCTGGTCTCCCGTACGGTCTCCCGGATGAGGGCCAGCTGCTCGCCCGCGTCCGCCGCCCGCCGCCCGTTCTCCCTGCTCACAGCTCCAGTCTTAGCAGACCCCACTGACAGCGGGCGGGCGCACGACCGCGGCCCCGGACCGCAGAACGGTTCCGGGGCCGCGGGTCAGAACGCGGTGCGGGGTGCGGGGCTCAGAGGCCGGCCGCCTTGCGGAGGGCGTCGACGCGGTCGGTGCGCTCCCAGGTGAAGCCGTCCTCCTCGCGGCCGAAGTGGCCGTAGGCGGCGGTGCGCGCGTAGATCGGGCGCAGCAGGTCGAGGTCGCGGATGATGGCGGCCGGGCGGAGGTCGAAGACCTCGGAGATGGCCGTCTCGATCTTCTCGACGTCCACCGCGGCGGTGCCGAAGGTCTCGACGAAGAGGCCGACGGGCTCGGCCTTGCCGATGGCGTAGGCGACCTGGACCTCGCAGCGGGAGGCGAGGCCCGCCGCGACGACGTTCTTGGCGACCCAGCGCATGGCGTAGGCGGCGGAGCGGTCGACCTTGGACGGGTCCTTGCCGGAGAAGGCGCCGCCGCCGTGGCGGGCCATGCCGCCGTAGGTGTCGATGATGATCTTGCGGCCGGTGAGGCCGGCGTCGCCCATGGGGCCGCCGATCTCGAAGCGGCCGGTGGGGTTCACCAGCAGGCGGTAGCCGTCGGTGTCGAGCTTGATGCCCTCCTCGACCAGCTCCTTGAGGACGTGCTCGACGACGAACTCGCGGATGTCGGGGGCGAGCAGCGAGTCCAGGTCGATGTCGGAGGCGTGCTGCGAGGAGACGACGACGGTGTCGAGGCGGACGGCCTTGTGGCCGTCGTACTCGATGGTGACCTGGGTCTTGCCGTCGGGGCGCAGGTAGGGGATGGTGCCGTTCTTGCGGACCTCGGAGAGCCGGCGCGAGAGGCGGTGCGCGAGGAAGATCGGGAGCGGCAGCAGCTCCGGGGTCTCGTCGCAGGCGAAGCCGAACATCAGGCCCTGGTCGCCCGCGCCCTGCTTGTCCAGCTCGTCGTCGTCGCCCTCGACGCGGTTCTCGTAGGCGGTGTCGACGCCCTGTGCGATGTCCGGGGACTGCGCGCCGATGGAGACGGAGACGCCGCAGGAGGCGCCGTCGAAGCCCTTCTTGGACGAGTCGTAGCCGATCTCCAGGATCTTGTTGCGCACAAGGTTGGGGATGTCGGCGTACGCCTTCGTCGTCACCTCGCCGGCCACGTGCACCAGACCGGTGGTGATCAACGTCTCCACGGCGACCCGGGAGGTCGGGTCCTCCTTCAGGAGCGCGTCGAGGATCGTGTCGCTGATCTGGTCAGCGATCTTGTCGGGGTGGCCCTCGGTGACGGACTCCGAGGTGAAGAGGCGGCGGGACACATCGCTCCCTGGGGTTGCAGCGGCTGCTGGCTGATCAATGGCAGAACGGCCGAGAGCTGCGCTCGGCCCGATCCACGGCCAGTTTATCGGTCGTGTGCGAGCTTCGGGCACACAGTCTCGATTTGCGGAACCGTCGTGACCTGGAACACCACGGTCCACGGGAGGACGATCAACCGTCCGGAGCGCCCGGTCAAGGGGGCGCACCGGTGTCCGTCCGGGCGGTGGCTCGATCTCGACGGTCAGGCCCGCGGCGGGGCGAGGCGGGCGGCGACGAGGTCCCAGACGGTGTCCGCCAGGGCCTCCTTGGGGCCGTGCGGCACCGGGGTCTCGGTGCCGTCGGCGGCGAGGACCACGGCCTCGTTCTCCGCCGAGCCGAACGTCCTGTTCTCGCCCACCTCGTTGACGACCAGCAGGTCACAGCCCTTGCGGGCGAGCTTGGCGCGCCCGTTGGCGAGCACGTCGTCGGTCTCGGCCGCGAAGCCGACGACGATCTGGCCGGGGCGTGCCCGGTCGGCGGACAGCTCGGCGAGAACGTCCGGATTCCGGACCAGGGCGACCGGTTCCGGCTCGTGGCCGTCCCGCTTCTTGATCTTGCCGGGGGCGTACGAAGCGGGCCGGAAATCGGCGACCGCCGCCGCCATCACGACCGCGTCGGCGTCCGGCGCCGCGGCGCGGACCGCGTCGCGCAGCTGGACGGCGGTGCCGACGCGGACCACGTCGACGCCGGCCGGGTCGGGCAGTTCGGTGTTGCCGGCGACCAGGGTGACCCGGGCGCCGCGGGCCGCCGCGGTGCGGGCGAGGGCGTAGCCCTGCCGGCCGGAGGAGCGGTTGCCGAGGTAGCGGACCGGGTCCAGGGGTTCGCGGGTGCCGCCCGCGCTGACCAGGACATGGCGCCCGGCGAGGTCGGTGACGGCGGCCTTCGGGCCGCGGGCCAGGACCCGGCGGCAGAACTCGAAGACCGCCTCCGGGTCGGGGAAGCGGCCCTTGCCGGTGTCGGCGCCGGTGAGGCGGCCGACGGCGGGCTCGATGACGAGGGCGCCGCGCCGGCGCAGCGTGGCGACGTTCTCCTGGGTCGCGGGGTGCTCCCACATCTCGGTGTGCATCGCGGGCGCGAAGACGACCGGGCAGCGCGCGGTGAGCAGGGTGTTGGTCAGCAGGTCGTCGGCGATGCCGTGGGCGGCCTTGGCGAGCATGTCGGCGGTGGCGGGGGCGACGACGACGAGGTCGGCGTGCTGGCCGATGCGGACGTGCGGGACCTCGTGGACGGTCTCCCAGACCTCGGTCGCGGCCGGTTTGCCGGAGAGCGCCGCCCAGGTGGCCTCGCCGACGAAGTGGAGCGAGGAGGCGGTGGGCACGACCCGGACGTCGTGCCCGGACTCCGTCAGCCGCCGCAGCAGCTCGCACGCCTTGTAGGCGGCGATGCCGCCGCTGACCCCCAGGACGACCTTCGGCGCATCCGGCTTGTCCATCGCTTCGCAGCTCCCCGAGCTCGTTGCCAACGTGTCCTCCCTATGACACACCAGGGGCCCGGCAGCCGCGCTGCCGGGCCCCTGGTGACAAGGGTGTGACGGCCTCGCCCTACTGGGCGGGGCCCTCGACGGACTCGGAGGTCAGCAGACCCGCGTTGATCTCGCGGAGCGCGATCGACAGGGGCTTCTCGTGCACGTGGGTGTCCACGAGCGGGCCGACGTACTCCAGCAGGCCCTCGCCGAGCTGCGAGTAGTACGCGTTGATCTGCCGGGCACGCTTGGCCGCGTAGATCACGAGGCTGTACTTCGAGTCGGTGGCCTCGAGCAGCTCATCAATCGGCGGGTTGATGATGCCCTCGGGCGCGGTGATGGAAGAGGACACTCTCTGCCTTCCGAAGGGGTATGGAGCCGGTAAAGCGAAGAATCCGGGGCGGCCGGGGCCTGCGTCTCAGTCGCCGGCGGCGTCGCCGTCCCCGGGCCGACGCAGCATCAAGGCTAGCAGCTCACGGCTGACGTCCTCGACGGAGGTGTTGACCAGGGTGGTGTCGAACTCCGGCTCGGCGGCGAGTTCGGTGGTGGCGGCCTCCAGGCGGCGTTCGATCACCTCGGGGGCCTCGGTGCCGCGGCCGGTGAGCCGGCGGACCAGCTCGTCCCAGCTCGGCGGGGCCAGGAAGACCAGCCGGGCGTCCGGCATGGACTCGCGGACCTGCCGGGCGCCCTGGAGGTCGATCTCCAGGAGGACCGGCTCGCCGGACTCCAGGCGTTCCATGACCGCCCGACGGGGGGTGCCGTAGCGGTTGCCGGCGAACTCGGCCCATTCCAGCAGCTCACCGTTGGCGACGAGCTTGTCGAACTGCTCGTCGTCGACGAAGAAGTACTGGACGCCGTCCCGCTCCCCGGGGCGGGGCCTGCGGGTGGTGGCCGAGACGGAGAGCCAGATCTCGGGATGGACCTTGCGCAGGTGCGCGACGACCGTGCTCTTGCCGACCCCGGAGGGGCCGGAGAGCACGGTCAGCCGCGGTCGTCCGACCGGGGGCGCCGGGGTTGCCCCCCGGGAGACTGCAGAACTCATGCAGCGATTATTCCAGCTCCCCGGTGCTGCCGGGAAACTCAGCCCGACGCGCCACCGAACTCGCGCTCAAGGGAGGCGATCTGGTTGGAGCCCAGGCCACGGACGCGGCGGCTCTCGGAGATACCGAGCCGCTCCATGATCTGCTTGGCGCGGACCTTGCCGACGCCGGGCAGGGACTCCAGGAGCGCGGAGACCTTCATCTTGCCGATGACGTCGTTCACCTGTCCCTGCTTGATGACGTCATGAAGGGAAGCACCGGAGTGCTTGAGCCGATTCTTGACCTCGGCGCGCTCCCGGCGAGCCGCGGCGGCCTTTTCGAGCGCGGCTGCGCGCTGTTCAGGGGTAAGGGGCGGAAGAGCCACGCCTACGTCACCTCGGATGTCGAACTGTCGGATACGGACCGGTGTGGAACCTAGTCGCACCTCACCGGCGGAGCAACGAGCAACGCTCTTACGTGCACTGCTCTCGTCGGAGACTAGCGGCCGAGGGCGCCTGAGTCAGCGAGAACGAACGAAAAGTCCTGGTCAGACTCTGCCGACCAGGACAATTCGGTACAAAAATCCTCGCTATCCGAGGGCCTCGCGCACCTCACGGGCCCATCGCGCCGCCGCGTCGCGCAGCGCGGCGGTGTCCGGACCGTGCCGCAGCACCCCCCTGCTGACGCTCGGCACGACGTTGCGGGCCGCCGCGCCGAAGACCGCGGGCAGGTCGGCGGCGGTGGCACCCTGCGCGCCGATGCCGGGGGCCAGCAGCGGCCCGTTGACGTCCAGGTCGAAGGCGGACAGGTCGCCCAGCGTGGCGCCGACGACCGCGCCGAAGGAGCCCAGCGGCGCGGCCCCCGCGTTCTCGGCCTTCAGGTGCCCGAGCACCGTGGCGGCCACACCGCGGCCGTCCGCCCGGACCGCGCGCTGCACCTCGGCGCCCTCCGGGTTCGACGTCAGGGCGAGGGTGAACAGGCCGCAGCCGTGCTCGCGCGCCAGGTCCACGGCCGGGCGCAGCGCGCCGTAACCGAGGTAGGGGCTGACCGTGAGGGCGTCGGAGAACAGCGGGGACGCCGGGTCGAGGTAGGCGGCGGCGTAGGCGGCCATGGTGGAGCCGATGTCGCCCCGCTTGGCGTCCATGACGACCAGGGCGCCGGCGGCGCGGGCCTCGGCCACCGCGGCCTCCAGGACGGCGATCCCGCGCGAGCCGAAACGCTCGAAGAACGCGGACTGCGGCTTGAGGACGGCCACGCGGTCGGCCAGGGCCTCCACCACCGTACGGGTGAACCGCTCCAGGCCCGCGATGTCGTCGTCCAGGCCCCAGTCGGTCAGGAGGGAGGCGTGCGGGTCGATGCCGACGCACAGCGGGCCGCGGGTGTCCATGGCGTGGCGCAGCCGGGTTCCGAAGGGCTGCTGGGTCATGCGGTGGCCTTCCTGTGGTCCGCGCCGACCGCGTCGGCGAGGGTGGCGTAGGGGCTGGTGCGCAGGCGCTCGGCGAGTCCCTTGTGGACGGCACGGCACCAGAAGGGGCCCTCGTAGATGAAGGCGCTGTAGCCCTGGACGAGCGTGGCGCCGGCGAGGATGCGCCGCCAGACGTCCTCGGCGTCCTCGACGCCGCCGACGCCGATGAGGGTGATGCGGTCGCCGACGCGGGCGTAGAGGCGGCGCAGCACCTCCAGGGAGCGTTCCTTGACGGGGCGGCCGGACAGCCCGCCGGTCTCCGCCACCAGGGCGGGGTCGGAGACCAGGCCCAGGCCCTCGCGGGCGATGGTGGTGTTGGTGGCGATGATGCCGTCGAGGCCGAGTTCGAGGGCGAGGTCGGCGACGGCGTCGATGTCCTCGTCGGCGAGGTCCGGGGCGATCTTCACCAGCAGCGGCACCCGGCGGCCGGTCACCGTGCGGTCGGCGGCCTCGCGGACGGCGGTCAGCAGCGGGCGGAGGTGGTCGGTGGCCTGGAGGTCGCGCAGTCCGGGCGTGTTGGGCGACGAGACGTTGACGACGAGGTAGTCGGCGTGCCGGGCGAGGCGTTCGGTGGAGGTGACGTAGTCGGCGACGGCCTCCTCCTCCGGGACGATCTTGGTCTTGCCGATGTTGACGCCGACGGTGGTCGGGAAGACGGGCCTGCGGGCGGCGAGCCGGGCGGCGACCGCGGCGGAGCCCTCGTTGTTGAAGCCCATGCGGTTGATCAGCGCGCGGTCCGGGACGAGCCGGAAGAGGCGCTTGCGGGGGTTGCCGGGCTGCGCCTGGGCGGTGACGGTGCCGATCTCGACATGGTCGAAGCCGAGCATCGCCATGCCGTCGATGGCGGCGGCGTTCTTGTCGAAGCCCGCGGCCAGGCCGAACGGCCCGTGCATCCGGCGGCCCAGCGCCTCGACGCGCAGTTCCTTGTGGCGGGGCGCGAGGACGGCGGCGGCGAAGGTGCGCAGGACGGGGATGCGCGCGGTGCGGCGGATCCAGGAGAAGGCCAGGTGGTGGGCCCGCTCGGGGTCCATGCGGCGGAAGAAGAGGCGGAAGAAGAGGCTGTACATGGTGGTGTCCGTGGTGTCCTGGGAGGGGCGCGTCTCATGACGAGGGGGACACCGGTCGGTGTCCCCCTCGTGGGCCTGCCGTCAGTCGCGGGCCGCGGTCAGGCGTTCCGCGTGTTCCTGGAGCGACCTGACGCCGACGTCACCGCGGTTCATGGCCTCGATGCCCTGGACGGCCGCCGCCAGCGCCTGGACCGTGGTCAGGCAGGGGACGCCGCGGGCGACCGAGGCGGTGCGGATGTCGTAGCCGTCGAGGCGGCCGCCGGTGCCGTACGGGGTGTTGACGATGAGGTCGACCTCGCCGGCGTGGATGAGCTGGACGATGGTCTTCTCGCCGTTCGGGCCCTCGCCCTCGGAGTGCTTGCGGACCACGGTGGCGGTGATGCCGTTGCGGCGCAGCACCTCGGCGGTGCCGGAGGTGGCGAGCAGTTCGAAGCCGTGGGCGACGAGCTCACGCGCCGGGAAGATCATCGAGCGCTTGTCGCGGTTGGCGACGGAGACGAAGGCCCGGCCCTTGGTGGGCAGCGCGCCGTACGCCCCGGACTGCGACTTGGCGTACGCGGTGCCGAAGACCGAGTCGATGCCCATGACCTCGCCGGTGGAGCGCATCTCCGGGCCGAGGACGGTGTCCACGCCGCGGCCGGAGGCGTCGCGGAAGCGCGACCAGGGCAGGACGGCCTCCTTGACGGAGATCGGCGCGTCCAGCGGCAGGGTGCCGCCGTCGCCGTTCTTCGGGAGCATGCCCTCGGCGCGCAGTTCGGCGATGGTGGCGCCGAGCGAGATGCGGGCGGCGGCCTTGGCCAGCGGCACCGCGGTCGCCTTCGAGGTGAAGGGCACGGTGCGCGAGGCGCGGGGGTTGGCCTCCAGGACGTAGAGGATGTCCCCGGCCATCGCGAACTGGATGTTGATCAGGCCGCGGACGCCGACGCCCTTGGCGATGGCCTCCGTCGAGGCGCGCAGCCGCTTGATGTCGTACCCGCCCAGGGTGATGGGGGGCAGGGCGCAGGCGGAGTCGCCGGAGTGGATGCCGGCCTCCTCGATGTGCTCCATGACGCCGCCGAGGTAGAGCTCACGGCCGTCGTAGAGGGCGTCGACGTCGATCTCGATGGCGTCGTCGAGGAAGCGGTCGATCAGCACGGGGTGCTGGTCGATCAGGCCGGCGTGGCGCTCCAGGTAGCCGCCGAGGGAGGGCTCGTCGTAGACGATCTCCATGCCGCGGCCGCCGAGCACGTAGGAGGGCCGGACCATGACCGGGTAGCCGATCTCGGCGGCGATCTCCTTGGCCTGGTCGAAGGAGAAGGCGGTGCCGTACTTGGGGGCCGGCAGACCCGCCTCGGTCAGGACGCGGCCGAAGGCGCCGCGCTCCTCGGCGAGGTCGATCGCCTCGGGCGAGGTGCCGACGATGGGCACGCCGTTGTCCTTGAGGGCCTGGGCGAGGCCGAGCGGGGTCTGGCCGCCGAGCTGGACGACGACGCCGGCGACCGGTCCGGCCTGGGTCTCGGCGTGGACGATCTCCAGGACGTCCTCCAGGGTGAGCGGCTCGAAGTAGAGCCGGTCGGAGGTGTCGTAGTCGGTGGAGACGGTCTCCGGGTTGCAGTTGACCATCACGGTCTCGTACCCGGCGTCGCTGAGCGCGAAGGAGGCGTGGACGCAGGAGTAGTCGAACTCGATGCCCTGGCCGATGCGATTGGGGCCCGAGCCGAGGATGATCACGGCGGGCTTCTCGCGCGGGGCGACCTCGGACTCCTCGTCGTAGGACGAGTAGAAGTACGGGGTCCGCGCGGCGAACTCGGCGGCGCAGGTGTCGACGGTCTTGTAGACGGGGCGGAGGCCGAGCGCGTGGCGGACCTCGCGGACGACGTCCTCGCGCAGTCCGCGGATGTCCGCGATCTGCGCGTCGGAGAAGCCGTACCGTTTCGCCTCGGTGAGGATCTCCGGGCCGAGGGTGTCGGCGGCGGCGATCTCCAGGGCCGTCTCGTGGATCAGGAAGAGCTGGTCGACGAACCACGGGTCGATCTTGGTGGCGTCGAAGACCTGCTGCGGGGTGGCGCCGGCGCGGATCGCGGCCATGACGGTGTTGATCCGGCCGTCGGTGGGGACGACGGCCCGCTCCAGCAGCTCGGCGAGGTCGCCGGGCTCACCGCCGAAGTCGAACTGGCTGCCCTTCTTCTCCAGCGAGCGCAGCGCCTTGTTCAGCGCCTCGGGGAAGTTGCGGCCGATGGCCATGGCCTCGCCGACCGACTTCATGGTCGTGGTGAGGGTGGCGTCCGCGGCCGGAAACTTCTCGAACGCGAAGCGGGGGACCTTGACGACGACGTAGTCGAGGGCCGGCTCGAAGGAGGCCGGGGTCTTCTCGGTGATGTCGTTGGGGATCTCGTCGAGGGTGTAGCCGACGGCGAGACGCGCGGCGATCTTCGCGATCGGGAAGCCGGTGGCCTTGGAGGCCAGTGCCGAGGAGCGCGAGACGCGGGGGTTCATCTCGATGACGATGACCCGGCCGTCGGCGGGGTTGACCGCGAACTGGATGTTGCAGCCGCCGGTGTCGACGCCGACCTCGCGGATCACGGCGATGCCGATGTCGCGCAGGATCTGGTACTCGCGGTCGGTCAGCGTCATCGCCGGGGCGACGGTGATCGAGTCGCCGGTGTGCACGCCCATCGGGTCGAAGTTCTCGATGGAGCAGACGACCACGACGTTGTCGTTGCGGTCGCGCATCAGCTCCAGCTCGTACTCCTTCCAGCCGAGGATGGACTCCTCCAGGAGGACCTCGGTGGTCGGGGAGAGCGTCAGGCCCTGTCCGGCGATGCGGCGCAGGTCCTCCTCGTCGTGGGCGAAGCCGGAGCCGGCGCCGCCCATGGTGAAGGACGGGCGGACGACGACCGGGTAACCGCCGAGCTCCTCGACGCCGGCGAGGACCTCGTCCATGGAGTGGCAGATCACCGAGCGGGCGGACTCGCCGTGGCCGATCTTGGCGTGGACGGCCTCGACGACCTCCTTGAAGCGGTCGCGGTCCTCGCCCTTGTGGATCGCCTCGACGTTGGCGCCGATCAGCTCGACGCCGTACTTGTCGAGGGTGCCGGCCTCGTGCAGCGAGATCGCGGTGTTGAGCGCCGTCTGGCCGCCGAGGGTGGGCAGCAGCGCGTCGGGGCGCTCCTTGGCGATGATCTTCTCGACGAACTCGGGGGTGATCGGCTCGACGTAGGTCGCGTCGGCGATCTCCGGGTCGGTCATGATCGTCGCCGGGTTGGAGTTCACCAGGACGACGCGCAGGCCCTCGGACTTGAGGACCCGGCACGCCTGGGTGCCGGAGTAGTCGAACTCGGCGGCCTGGCCGATGACGATCGGGCCGGAGCCGATGACCAGGACGGACTGGATATCGGTGCGCTTAGGCACGCTGGCCCTCCATCAGGGAAACGAAGCGGTCGAAGAGGTAGGAGGCGTCGTGCGGGCCCGCGGCGGCCTCGGGGTGGTACTGGACGCTGAACGCCGGCCGGTCGAGGAGGCGCAGCCCCTCCACCACGTTGTCGTTGAGGCAGACGTGGGAGACCTCGGCGCGGCCGTAGGGCGTGTCGGAGACCGTGTCGAGCGGGGCGTCGACGGCGAACCCGTGGTTGTGCGCGGTGACCTCCACCTTGCCGGAGGCGCGGTCCTGCACGGGCTGGTTGATGCCGCGGTGACCGTACTTGAGCTTGTACGTGCCGAAGCCCAGGGCGCGGCCGAGGACCTGGTTGCCGAAGCAGATGCCGAACAGCGGGGTCCCGCGCTCCAGGACGGCGCGCATCACGGAGACGGCGTGGTCGGCGGTGGCCGGGTCACCGGGGCCGTTGGAGAAGAACACACCGTCCGGGGCCACCGCGTAGACGTCCTCGGCGGTGGCGGTCGCGGGCAGGACGTGCACCTCGATGCCGCGCTCGGCCATCCGGTGCGGGGTCATGCCCTTGATGCCCAGGTCGATCGCGGCGACCGTGAACCGCTTCGCCCCTATGGCGGGGACGACGTACGGCTCCTCGGTGGCGACCTGCGCGGACAGGTCGGCGCCCGCCATCTCGGGGGCCTGGCGCACCTTGGCCAGCATCATGCCCTCGTCGGGCAGCGCGTCGCCGGAGAAGATGCCGACGCGCATGGCGCCCCGCTCGCGCAGGTGCCGGGTCAGCGCCCGGGTGTCGACGCCCTGGATGCCGACGACGCCCTGTGCGGTCAGCTCCTCGTCGAGGGTGCGCACCGCGCGCCAGTTGGAGGGGATGCGGGCGGGGTCGCGGACGACGTAGCCGGACACCCAGATGCGGCGGGACTCGTCGTCCTCGTCGTTCCAGCCGGTGTTGCCGATGTGCGGGGACGTCATCACGACGACCTGGCGGTGGTAGGAGGGGTCGGTGAGGGTCTCCTGGTAGCCGGTCATGCCGGTGTTGAACACCGCCTCGCCGAAGGTCTCCCCCACGGCCCCGTAGGCGCGGCCGCGGAAGGTGCGGCCGTCCTCCAGGACGAGTACGGCGGGGATCTTGGGGGTCCCCTGGGTGGAGGTCGTCATCGTGCGCCTTCCGTTTCGGTGTGTGCGGTGGTGAGGGCGGGGGTGAGGCGGCCGACGGCCGCGACCCAGGCGGGGTGCTCCTCGGCCCGGTCGGAGCGGAAGCCGGAGTCGATCTCCTTGCCGCCGTGGGTCCAGGTGACGACCAGCAGGCCGCCCTCGGGGAGGACCTTCCCGGCGATGCCCTTGTCGAGGCGGGCGCCGCGCAGGGCGGCGGCCGGGACGAAGAAGTCCTCGGCGCCGGGCCGGACGACGGCCAGGCCCTGCTCGGTGAGGGTCAGCTCGGCGCGGCTGCGGGTGCCCAGGCCGCGGGCGACGATCCGGTCGAGCCACTGGCCCGCGGTGGTGGAGCCGTGGTAGCGGCCGCTGAGGGTGAGCAGCGGAGTGCCGGGGTCGGCGGGGGCGGCGGGCAGCTCGGGCAGGTCGCCCTGGAGCGTGCGGCGCCACTTCCAGCCCTGGCGCATCAGCCAGTAGACGAAGGCGATGAAGACCAGCAGGCCGGCGACCCAGCCGATCCGGGCGGCCCAGTCGGTGACCGGCGCGGAGTGCGGGTCGGCGGACAGATGGAGGAGTGGAGGAGTCACGCGAGCTTCCCGTCGATGAGCGTGGCGCGGCCCCGCAGGAAGGTGTGGGTGACGCGTCCCGGCAGCTCACGGCCCTGGTAGGGGGTGTTGCGGCTGCGCGAGGCGAAGCCCGCGGGGTCCACGACTCCACGGTAAGCGGAATCGACCAGCGTGAGGTTGGCGGGCTCACCGGGAGCGATGGGCCGACCGTGGCCTTCGAGGCGGCCGATGCGGGCGGGGCGGAAGGACATCCGGTCGGCGACGCCCTCCCAGTCCAGCAGGCCGGTGTCGACCATGGTGTGCTGCACGACGGAGAGCGCGGTCTCCAGGCCGACCATGCCCATGGCGGCCGCGCCCCACTCGCAGTCCTTGTCCTCGTGCGGGTGCGGGGCGTGGTCGGTGGCGACGCAGTCGATGGTGCCGTCGGCCAGCGCCTCGCGCAGCGCCCGCACGTCGGCCTCGGTGCGCAGCGGCGGGTTGACCTTGTAGACCGGGTCGTAGGAGCGGACCATCTCGTCGGTGAGGAGGAGGTGGTGCGGGGTGACCTCGGCGGTGACGCGCCAGCCCTTGGACTTCGCCCAGCGGACCAGTTCGACGGAGCCGGCGGTGGACAGGTGGCAGATGTGGACGCGGGAGCCGACGTGCGCGGCGAGCAGCACGTCGCGGGCGATGATCGACTCCTCGGCGACGGCCGGCCAGCCGGCCAGGCCCAGCTCGGCGGAGACGATGCCCTCGTTCATCTGGGCGCCCTCGGTCAGCCGGGGCTCCTGGGCGTGCTGGGCGATGACGCCGTCGAACGCCTTCACGTACTCCAGGGCGCGCCGCATGATGACCGCGTCGTCGACGCACTTGCCGTCGTCGGAGAAGACCCGCACCCCGGCGGCGGAGTCGTGCATGGCGCCGAGTTCGGCGAGCTTGCGGCCCTCCAGGCCGACGGTGACCGCGCCGACCGGCTGGACGTCGCAGTAGCCCGCCTCGCGGCCCAGCCGCCAGACCTGCTCGACGACGCCGGCGGTGTCGGCGACGGGGAAGGTGTTGGCCATGGCGTGGACGGCGGTGTAGCCGCCGCAGGCCGCGGCGCGGGTACCGGTCAGGACGGTCTCGGAGTCCTCCCGGCCGGGCTCGCGCAGATGGGTGTGCAGGTCTACCAGGCCCGGCAGCAGGACCGCGCCGCCGGTCTCGATCACCTCGGCGCCGTCGGCGTCCAGGCCGGTGCCGACGGCGGCGATGTTCTCGCCGGCGATCAGTACGTCCTGCGGTGCGCCGCCGAGGATGCGCGCCCCGCGGAGCAGGGTCTTCTTGGTGTCGCTCATGGTGTTACTCGCTCTCCTCGGTGCGGGGGGTGGCGGCGGTGAGGGCGGGCTCGTTGCCGCCCAGCAGCAGGTAGAGGACGGCCATACGGATGCTGACGCCGTTGGTGACCTGTTCGACGGCGGTGCAGCGCGGCGAGTCGGCGACCTCGGCGGTGATCTCCATGCCGCGGTTCATCGGGCCGGGGTGCATCACGACGGCGTGTGCGGGCATCTTGGCCATCCGGTCGCCGTCGAGGCCGTAGCGGCGGGCGTACTCGCGCTCGGTGGGGAAGAACGCCGCGTTCATCCGTTCCCGCTGGACGCGCAGCATCATCACCGCGTCCGACGTGGGCAGCACGGCGTCCAGGTCGTAGGAGACGGCGCAGGGCCACCGGCCTACGCCCACCGGCAGCAGGGTGGGCGGTGCGACGAGGGTGACCTCGGCGCCGAGGGTGGTCAGCAGATGGACGTTGGACCGGGCGACGCGGGAGTGCAGGATGTCGCCGACGACGGTGATCCGGCGCCCGGACAGGTCGCGGCCGGTGCCGGCCTCGCCGACCAGACGGCGGCGCACGGTGAAGGCGTCGAGCAGGGCCTGGGTGGGGTGCTCGTGGGTGCCGTCGCCGGCGTTGACGACGGAGCCGCCGATCCAGCCGGAGGTGGCGAGGCGGTGGGGGGCGCCGGAGTCGTGGTGGCGGATGACGACGGCGTCGGCGCCCATCGCCTCCAGGGTCAGCGCGGTGTCCTTGAGCGATTCGCCCTTGGAGACCGAGGAGCCCTTGGCGGAGAAGTTGATGACGTCGGCGGAGAGGCGCTTGGCGGCGGCCTCGAAGGAGATGCGGGTGCGGGTCGAGTCCTCGTAGAAGAGGTTGACGACGGTGCGGCCGCGCAGGGTGGGGAGTTTCTTGATCGGCCGGTCGGCGACCCGGGCCATCTCCTCGGCGGTGTCGAGGATCAGGACGGCGTCGTCACGGGTGAGTTCGGCGGCCGAGATGAGGTGGCGCTTCATCCGGTTTCTCCGTGGGTGCGGAAGGGTGCGGGAGGTGTGTGCCGGGCAGGCGGGGGCGCGGGCCCGGGGTCACCGGGTCCGGAAACGGGCACAGGGGTGCCCGGGGGCGTACGCGGGGGTGGTCAGCGCTCGGCGGCCGGGGCCTCGGCGCGGACCGGCGCGGGGCGCTGGCCGAGCAGCACGGCGTCCCTGCCGTCCTCCTCGGTGAGCTGGACCTTGACCGTTTCCCGCAGCGAGGTGGGGAGGTTCTTGCCGACGTAGTCGGCGCGGATCGGCAGCTCGCGGTGGCCGCGGTCGACCAGGACGGCGAGCTGGACGGCGCGCGGGCGCCCGATGTCGCCGAGCGCGTCCAGCGCGGCACGGATGGTGCGGCCCGAGAAGAGGACGTCGTCGACGAGGAGGACGAGGCGGCCCTCGATGCCCTCGGCGGGGATGTCGGTGCGGGCGAGCGTGCGGGCCGGGCCCAGGCGCAGGTCGTCGCGGTACATCGTGATGTCGAGCGAGCCGACCGGCACGGAGCGGCCGGTGATCTCCGCCAGCTTGGCCGCCAGGCGGTGCGCGAGGTGGACACCTCGGGTGGGAATCCCCAGGAGGACGACGTCGTGGGCGCCCTTGGCGCGTTCGACGATCTCGTGGGCGATGCGGGTGAGCATCCGCGCGATGTCCGGGCCTTCGAGCACCGGGCGCGCGGGCGGCACGGCGGGTGTGCCGGAGCCGTGTGCGTCCATACGGAAAGGACCTCCTTCTCCGCCTCACGGGACGGACCTTAAAGGACGTCGGAATGACGCGTTCAGGCTATCAGGGACCTTTCCGGGGGCTTCGCACCCCCCTGACGGGCCACCCTCTGCCCCGTTCGGCTTGACGAACGCAGATTACGCTGCGTAACCTCACAGTGAGTTACCAGTCTTCGTCCGGGGAGCCTTATGTCCAGCGAATACGCCAAACAGCTCGGGGCCAAGCTCCGCGCCATCCGCACCCAGCAGGGCCTCTCTCTCCACGGCGTCGAGGAGAAGTCCCAGGGCCGCTGGAAGGCCGTGGTGGTGGGCTCGTACGAGCGCGGCGACCGTGCCGTGACCGTGCAGCGCCTCGCCGAGCTGGCGGACTTCTACGGCGTGCCGGTGCAGGAGCTGCTGCCGGGCACGACGCCCGGCGGCGCGGCGGAGCCGCCGCCGAAGCTGGTGCTCGACCTGGAGCGCCTGGCCCACGTGCCGGAGGAGAAGGCCGGCCCGCTCCAGCGGTACGCCGCCACCATCCAGAGCCAGCGCGGCGACTACAACGGCAAGGTGCTCTCGATCCGCCAGGACGATCTGCGCACCCTCGCGGTCATCTACGACCAGTCGCCCTCGGTGCTGACCGAGCAGCTGATCAGCTGGGGCGTGCTGGACGCCGACGCCCGCCGCGCGGTGGCGCACGAGGACATCTGAGCCGCGCCCCTCACCCGTTGTGCTCCGCCGCCGTCCCGGTCCCGTACCGGGGCGGCGGTACGCGCATGTGCGCAGGGCGGGACGGCGGAAGGACCGGCACGGCAAGGGCCCGGAGCGATCGCTCCGGGCCCTTGTGACGTTCCGGGGGTGTGTCAGCGCGCCTCGCGCCGCAGACCGGGCTTGAGCTCCTTCAGACGGCCGAGGAGGCCGTTGACGAAGGCCGGGGAGTCGTCGGTGGAGAACTCCTTGGCGAGCTGCACCGCCTCGTCGATCACGACCGGGTCCGGGGTGCTGTCCACCCAGATCAGCTCGTACGCGGCGAGCCGCAGGATGTTGCGGTCGACGACCGGCATGCGGTCCAGCGGCCAGTCCACGGAGTAGGTGGACAGCAGCTCGTCGATGCGGGCGATGTGCTCCGCGTAGCCCTCGACCAGTTCCAGGGTGAACTCGCCGACCGGGGGCTGCCGGGGATCGGTCCGGGCGTGCCGCATCCAGTCCGCGAGCACGGACTGCACGTCGGCGCCGCGCTGGTCGGCCTCGAAGAGGATCTGGAAGGCGCGTTTACGGGCCTTGTTACGGGCGGCCACGGTTAGCTGTTCACCCGGCCGAGGTACTCGCCGGAGCGGGTGTCGACCTTGATCTTCTCACCGGTGGTGATGAAGAGGGGCACCTGGATCTCGTAGCCGGTCTCCAGCGTGGCGGGCTTGGTGCCGCCGGTGGAGCGGTCGCCCTGGACGCCCGGCTCGGTCTCCTTGATGGTCAGCTCGACGGCGGCGGGCAGCTCGACGTAGAGCACCGAGCCGTCGTGCTGCGCCACGACGGCCTCGAAGCCCTCCAGGAGGAAGTTCGCGGCGTCGCCGACGGTCTTGCGGTCGATGTGCAGCTGGTCGTAGGTGTCCATGTCCATGAAGACGAAGTACTCGCCGTCCATGTACGAGAACTGCATCCCGCGCTTGTCGACAGTGGCCGTCTCGACCTTCACGCCGGCGTTGAAGGTCTTGTCCACCACCTTGCCGGAGAGCACGTTCTTCAGCTTGGTGCGGACGAAGGCCGGGCCCTTACCGGGCTTGACGTGCTGGAACTCGACGACGGACCAGAGCTGGCCGCCTTCGAGCTTGAGCACCATGCCGTTCTTGAGGTCGTTCGTGGAAGCCACGGTTGAGGAATCTCCTGGACTGCGGGTGGTGGGTACCTCGAAGCGCACGGCCGCGAGCCGGCCGGCTCACAGCGCGAGCAGCTCCTTGGTCGTGATCGTGAGTAGCTCGGGCCCGCCGTCCGCCTCGGGGCGGACGACGAGGGTGTCGTCGATCCGGACACCCCCGCGGCCGGGGAGGTGAACCCCCGGTTCGACGGTGACCGGCACGCAAGCGTCCAGTTTACCCATGGCCGCGGGCGAGAGCTGCGGGTCCTCGTCGATTTCGAGTCCGACGCCGTGTCCGGTCCCCGGGCCCAGCTGCCCGCCGTGCCCGGCCGCGTCGAGGACATGGCGGGTCACGCGGTCCACCTCGCGGTACTCCACGCCCGGCGCCAGCGCCTCCCGGCCCGCCCGCTGGGCCGCGAACACCAGGTCGTACAGGTCGATCTGCCAGTCCGCCGGCGTGGTGCCGATGACGAAGGTCCGGCCGATCTCGCAGCGGTAGCCGCGGTAGTTCGCGCCGAGGCCGACGGAGAGGAAGTCGCCCTCCTCGACGCGCCGGTCGGTGGGCAGATGGCCCGGCCGGCCCGAGTGGGGGCCGGTGGCGACCGAGGTGGGGAAGGCCGGTCCGGTCGCTCCGTGGTCGACGAGCCGGCGGTCCAGTTCGAGGGCGAGATGGCGCTCGGTGCGGCCGACGAGGATGGATTCGAGCAGTTCCCCCAGGGCCTGGTCGGTGATCTCGGCGGCGATCCGCAGGCAGGCGATCTCGTCGTCGTCCTTGACCAGCCGCTGGGCCTCGACGGCGCAGCCCAGGTCCGTCAGCCGCAGCCGGGGGGCGGTGCGGACGAGGGCGCGGTGCCGGGCGACGGTCAGATGGTGCTCCTCGACAGCGAGGGTGTCCGCGCCGTCACCGGCGGCCCGGTCGGCGCCGGTGGTCACCGGGTCCCCGCCCCGGGCGGGCAGCATCACCCGCACGTCGTCCGGGGGACGGCCCTCGGAGGGATCACCGCTCAGCGGCCGCTCGCACAGCAGGACGTCCCCGGCCGGGCCCAGCAGCAGCACCGCTCCCGAGGGCGCGCAGCCGGTGAGGTAGCGGACATTGGCGGGGCGCGAGACCAGCGCGGCCGTGCTGCCGGTTGCCGCGCAGCGGTCCCGCAGTCGCGTGCGCCGCACTGCGAACAACTCGGACATATCACGAGCTTACGGGGGAATCGGGGGTTCGGCCGTTCGGCGGCGTCCGGCCGGGGGACGCGGCCGCTACCAGCTGGGCGGGCTGGCGAGGCTGCGGGCGATGACGTCGTCCAGCACCCGCACCGTCGTGGCGACGTCGTGCTGGGAGTTGTCGATGATCGGCAGCCCGGAGCCGTACCAGCCGGCCATCCGGCCGTGGATGCGGGCGACCTCCTCGTCGGAGAGCCGGCGGTTGCCGGTGCGGCGGGCGTTGCGCTCCAGGACGATCTCCAGGCCGGGCAGCAGCACGACGGGCAGCAGCCCGGGGCCGACGTGGCGCTTCCAGCCGCCGAGGCCGACGACCGGGCGGTCGGGGAAGACGGCGTCGTCGAGGATGCAGGAGATGCCGTTGGCGAGGAAGTTGCGGGCGGCGAAGCCGCAGGTGCGGCGGGCGAGACGGTACTGGGCCTCGGAGTGGTCGTTCCAGCCGCGCTGCGGGTCGGCGAAGCCGGCACGGACCCATTCGCGGACGTCGTCGAGGCTGATGTGCGCGGTGGGCACCCGCCGGGTGTCGGCCCAGTGGCGGGCGACGCTGGTCTTGCCGGCG
>NZ_JCANQV010000106.1:0-18640 GCF_059553635.1 Candidatus Streptomyces philanthi | reverse complement strand
CTGGTCCTCGCCGCCGCGGCCGGCGAGGACGGCGGCGAGGCGTTCGCCGGCGCGCTGGTCGAGCCGTTCGGGCAGGTCGACGAGGCCGCCCCAGCGCTGGGGGTGTTCGAGGGCCGCGGTCCAGCCGAGGCCGAGGATCTGGGCCTGCTCGGGGTGGGTCGGCCGGTCGGCGCGGCCGGTGGAGACGGCGCCCTGGGTCAGGCACCACAGGGGCGCGTCGATGCCGGTGTCGCCGAGTGCCTGGACGAGGGCGAGGGTCAGGGCGAGCCCGCGGGTGAGCGCCGGGTGCGTCGGGCTGTGTCCCTCGGCGGCGGCCAGCAGGGACACCACTCCCGTGAGGTCGCCGGTGTCGCCGAGGCCGGCCAGGCGGGCGGCGAGGGTGGCGCGGTCGGCGCAGGTGTCGTCGAGGACGAGGACGCGCGGCTGCGCTCCGTGGGCGGCGAGGATGCCGGTGACGGTGTCGGCGTCGGTGCCTTCGGGGGTGACGACGAGCCAGGTGCCGGTCAGCGTCGCGGCGGGCAGGCCGGTCAGCGGCTTCCAGGTGGCGCGGTAGCGCCAGGAGTCCACGGTGGACAGGTCGCGGCGGTGCCTGCGCCAGTGCGTCAGGGCGGGGAGGACGGGGGCCAGGGCGGCGCTGTCCAGGCGCAGGCGGGAGGCGAGGGCGTCGACGTCCTCCTCCTCGACCGCCGTCCAGAACTCGGCGTCCGCGGGGTCGGCCCCGGCCCCCGCCCGCGGCCGGTCGGGGACCGCCCACAGGTGCTCGCGCTGGAAGGCGTAGGTGGGCAGCGGTACACGGCGGGCGCCGGTGCCGGCGAGGACCGTGGTCCAGTCGGCGTCCGCGCCCCGTACGAAGGCTTCGGCGAGGGAGGTCAGGAAGCGGTCGGTGCCACCGGTGTCGCGCCGGAGCGTGCCGAGGACCGCGGCCGTGGTGCCGTTCTCCTCGGCGGTCGCCTGGATGCCCATGGCGAGGACGGGGTGGGAGCTGACCTCGACGAAGAAGCGGTGGCCCTGGGCGAGGAGGTCGCCGATGGCGGGCTGGAAGCGGACGGTCCGCCGCAGGTTGGTGTACCAGTAGCCGGCGTCCATGGCGGTGGTGTCCAGCCAGTCGCCGGTAACGGTGGAGAAGAACGGTACCCGCGCCGTGCGGGGGCGCACGGGGGCGAGGGCGGTGCGCAGTTCGTCCTCGATCCGCTCGACCTGCGCGGAGTGCGAGGCGTAGTCCACGGCGATGCGCTTGGCGCGGACGTCCTGGCCGGTCAGCTCGGCGTGGAGGGCCTCCAGCGGTGCGACGGCGCCGGAGACGACGGTGGAGCGGGGGCCGTTGACGGCGGCGACCGACAGGTCCTCGTAGGCGGTGAGGCGCTGTGCGACGTCGGCGGCGGGCAGCGGCACGGACATCATGCCGCCGGCTCCGGCGAGCACCCGGGCGATGGCCTGGCTGCGCAGGGCGGCGACGCGGGCGGCGTCCTCCAGGGTGAGGGCCCCGGAGACGGCGGCCGCGGCGATCTCGCCCTGGGAGTGGCCGACGACGGCGTCGGGGGTGATGCCGTGGGAGGCCCACAGCGCGGCCAGGGAGACCATGACGGCGAAGGAGGCGGGCTGGACGACGTCGACGCGGTCCAGGGTCGGCGCGCCGTCGGCCTGGCGGAGGACGTCGGTCAGGGACCAGTCGACGAACGGGGAGAGGGCGGTGGCGCATTCGGCCAGACGCTCGGCGAAGACCGGGGACTCGTCGAGGAGCCGGGCGCCCATGCCGGCCCACTGGGAGCCCTGGCCGGGGAAGACGAAGACGGTCTTCCCCTCGGTGTCGGCGGTGCCCTGGACGACGCCGGGCGCGGAGCCGCCGGCGGCGAGGGCGTCGAGGGCGGCGCGCCGGGTGTCGTCGTCGGTGGCGACGACGACGGCGCGGTGCTCGAAGAGGGTGCGGGTGGTCACCAGGGTGTGGGCGATGTCGAGGGCGCCGGGGGCCTGCCCGCCGTCGAGGTGGGCGGCGAGCCGGGCGGCCTGGGCGCGCAGTGCGCCGGGGGTCCGGGCGGACAGCACCCAGGGGACGGCGTCGCCGGCCGGGGGCACCGGCTGTGCGGGGGCCGTCTCGTGGGGGCTGGGTGCCTCTTCGAGGATGGTGTGGGCGTTGGTGCCGCTGATGCCGAAGGAGGAGACGGCGCAGCGGCGGGTCCGGTCGCCCTCGGACCAGTCGGCGGACTCGTGCAGCAGGGCGAGGGTGCCAGGGGTCCAGTCGATGTGGCGGGACGGGGTGCCGGCGTGCAGGGTGCGCGGCAGCTGCCCGTGGCGCAGGGCCAGGACCATCTTGATGACGCCGGCGACGCCGGCCGCGGACTGGGTGTGCCCGATATTGGTCTTGACGGAGCCGAGCCGCAGCGGCCGCCCGGGGTCGCGGCCGGGTCCGTAGGTGGCGAGGAGGGCCTGCGCCTCGATGGGGTCGCCGAGGGCGGTGCCGGTGCCGTGGGCCTCGACGGCGTCGATGTCGTCGGGGGTGAGGCCGGAGTTGGCCAGGGCCTGGCGGATGACGCGCTGCTGGGCGGGGCCGTTGGGGGCGGACAGGCCGTTGGAGGCGCCGTCCTGGTTGATGGCCGAGCCGCGGACGACGGCGAGGATGTCGTGCCCGTTGCGCTGGGCGTCGGAGAGGCGTTCGAGGACGAGGACGCCGACGCCCTCGGCGAGGGTCATGCCGTCGGCGCCGTCGGAGAACGCCTTGCAGCGGCCGTCCTGGGCCAGGGCCCGCTGCCGGCTGAAGGCGACGAACGGGTTGGGGTGGGTCATGACGGTCGCGCCGCCCGCGAGCGCCAGGGAGCTCTCGCCGTTGCGCAGCGACTGGCAGGCCAGGTGCAGGGCGACGAGCGAGGAGGAGCAGGCGGTGTCGACGGTGACGGCGGGGCCTTCGAGGCCGAAGAGGTAGGCGAGGCGGCCGGAGAGGACGCTGGGGCTGGTGCCGGTCACCAGGTGGCCGGCGGAGCCGTCCTCGACGCCGAGTCCGTACTCCTGGTAGGTGGAGCCGATGAAGGTGCCGGTGGCGCTGCCGTGGACGGTGGCGGGGTCGATGCCCGCGTACTCGAACGCCTCCCAGGTGGTCTCCAGCAGCAGCCGCTGCTGGGGGTCCATCGACAGGGCCTCGCGCGGCGAGATGCCGAAGAAGGAGGCGTCGAACTCGCCCGCGTCGTGCAGGAAGCCGCCCTGGCTGGAGTAGGTGGTGCCGGGGTTGTCCGGGTCGGGGTGGTACAGGCCGGTGTCCCAGCCGCGGTTGACGGGGAAGTCGCTGATCGCGTCGACGCCGTCGGAGACCAGCTCCCAGAACTGCTGCGGGGAGCGGACGCCGCCGGGGTAGCGGCAGCTCATGCCGATGATGGCGATGGGCTCGTCGAAGCCGCCCGTGGCCGCGGCGACGGGGGCGGCCGGTGCGGCGCCGGTGCCCAGCAGTTCCTCGCGCAGGTGGCGGGCGAGGACGGCGGGGGTCGGGTGGTCGAAGACGAGGGTGGCGGGCAGGGCGAGGCCGGTGAGGGCGGCGAGCCGCTTGCGCAGTTCCACGGCGGTCAGCGAGTCGAAGCCGGCGTCGCGGAAGGCGCGCCGCTCCGCGATCGCGTCCGCGGAGTCGTGGCCCAGGGCGACGGCGGCCTCGGCGCGCACCAGGTCGCTCAGCAGCCGCTCCTGCTCGTCCTGGTCCAGGCCGCGCAGCCGGGCGGCGAACTCCGGTGCGGCGCCGGTGTCCTCGGCGCGGTCCAGGGCCTGGACCTCGGCCAGGTCGTCGAAGAGGGCGCTGGGGCGGGCGGAGGTGAAGACGGGGTGGTAGCGCTCCCAGTCGACGTCGGCGACCGTGACGGTGACGTCCTTCTGGACGACGGCGCGCCGCAGTTCGGCAAGGGCGCTTGTGGGGGCGAGGAAGCGCAGCCCGCGCTTGTGCAGTTCCTCGGTGACGGCCTCGTGGGTGGCCATGCCGGCCTCGGCCCAGGGGCCCCAGGCAACCGAGGTCGCGGCGAGGCCGCGGGCGCGCCGATGCTCGGCGAGGGCGTCGAGGTAGGCGTTGGCGGCGCCGTAGGCGCTCTGCCCGGCACTGCCCCACACTCCGGCGATCGAGGAGACGAGGACGAAGAAGTCGAGGTCACAGCCGTCGAGGAGGGCGTCGAGGTGGGCGGCGCCGAGCATCTTGGCGGCCATCGCGTCGGCGGCGGCGTCCAGGGGGGTGTCGGCGAGGGCGGCGTTCTGGCCGACGCCCGCCGCGTGCACCACACCGGTCAGCGGGTGCCGCGGGGGGACGGAGGTCAGGAGGGCGGCGAGCGCGTCGCGGTCGGAGGTGTCGCAGGCGGCGACGGTGACCTTCGCCCCCAACTCCTCAAGTTCGGCCGCGAGTTCGGTGGCGCCGGGGGCGTCGGGGCCGCGGCGGCTGGTGAGGAGGAGGTGGTCGGCGCCGCTGCGGGCGAGCCAGCGGGCCGTCTCGGCGCCGAGGGCGCCGGTGCCGCCGGTGACCAGGACGGTGCCGTGTGCGGTGAAGGCGTCGGCCGGGGGCAGTTCGGCCCGCGGGTGGCGGACCAGGCGGCGGCCGAGGGCGCCGGTGGCGCGGACGGCGATCTGGTCCTCGCCGCCCTGTGCGGCCAGCGCGCTGACGAGGTGCTGGCCGGCGGGGGCGTCGAGCACGGCCGGCAGGTCGATCAGGCCGCTCCACAGCTGCGGGTGCTCCAGCGCGGCGACGCGGCCCAGGCCCCAGACCGCCGCCTGGAGGGGGTTGGTGACCGGGTCGTCGGGCCCGGTGGTGACCGCGCCCCGGGTCAGGGTCCACAGCGGCGCGTCGAGCGGGGTGTCGGTGAGCGCCTGGACGAGGACGAGGGTGAGCGCGAGCCCGGCCGTCGGTCCGGCGCCGGGGCGGTGGCCGGGCCGGTCGGCGAGCGGGAGCAGGGACAGGACGCCGGAGAAGGCGCGGTCCTCGCTGCGGAGGGCGTCGAGCCGGGCGGCGAGTACGGCGCGGTCGCGGCAGGTGTCGTCCAGGACGAGGGTCTCGAACTGGGCGCCGTGGCCGCGCAGCGCGTCAAGGATCTCGTCGGAGCCGGTGCCGTCGGTGGTGACGAGCAGCCAGGTGCCGTCGAGGACGGGCGCGGCGGCCGCCCGTACGGGGCGCCAGGCGACGCGGTAGCGGGCGGAGTCCAGCAGCGCCTTCTCCTGCCGGTGCTGGCGCCAGGACGACAGTGCGGGCAGCAGCGCGTACAGGGAGGCGTGCTGCTCGTCGCGCAGCCCCAGGAGGGCGGCCAGTTCCGTGGTGTCGCCGCGTTCGACGGCGCCCCACAGTTCGGCGTCCGCCGGGTCGGGCGCGCCCTGCGCGGGGCGGGCCGGGGCGGGCTCGGGCCAGTAGCGCTCGTGCTGGAAGGCGTAGGTGGGCAGTTCGACCGTGCGCGCCCCGGTGCCGGCGAGGTAGGCGGGCCAGTCCACGGCGGTGCCGCGGACGTGGAGGCGGGCCAGTGCGGTGGCCGCGCAGCGCTCCTCGCCGCGCCCGGCGCGCAGCAGCGGGACGATGTGCGCGTCCGCCGTGTCGCCGAGGGCTTCCTGGGCGGCGGCCGACAGCACGCTGTCGGGGCCGAGTTCGAGGAAGGTGCCGGCGCCGAGGTCGCGCGCGGCGTGCAGGGTGTCGGCGAAGCGGACGGCGCCGCGGGCGTGCGCGACCCAGTAGTCGGCGGAGCGCAGTTCCTCGTCGGTGGCGGGCCGTCCGGTCAGGCCGGAGATGACGGTCACGTCCGGCGCGTGGTAGGTGAGTTGGGCGGCGACCTCGCGCAGCCCGTCGAGCGCGGGCTCCATGAGCGGCGAGTGGAAGGCGTGGCTGACCTTCAGGCGCTTGGTCTTGCGGCCCTGGGCGGCGAAGTGGGCGGCGATCTCCTCGGCGGCGGCCGCTTCCCCGGCGACCACGACGCTGCGGGGGCCGTTGACGGCGGCGAGGGAGACCTCGTGCTCGCGCCCGGCGAGCAGCGGCGCGGTCTCCTCCTCGCTCGCCTGGACGGAGATCATCGCGCCGCCGGCGGGCAGCGCCTGCATCACCCGTCCGCGTGCGATCACCAGGCGGGCCGCGTCCGGCAGCGTGAGGACGCCCGCGAGATGCGCGGCGGTGATCTCGCCGATGGAGTGGCCCATCAGCAGGTCGGGGCGGATGCCCCAGCTGCGCAGCAGCCGGTGGAGGGCGACGCCGACGGCGAACAGCGCGGGCTGGGTCCACTCGGTGCGGTCCAGCAGCGCCGCCTCGTCGCTGCCCTCCGGGGCGAACAGGACGTCCTTGAGGGGGCGGTCGAGGTGCGGGTCGAGGGCGGCGGCCACCTCGTCGAGGGCCTGGGCGAACGCGGGGAAGCGGGCGGCGAGTTCGCGTCCGGCGCCGGGGCGCTGGCTGCCCTGTCCGGAGAACACCACGGCCAGCTTGCCGGCGCCGCCGGTCTCGCCCTCGGTGAGGGCGGGGTCGGGGCGGTCGGCGGCCAGGTTGGCGAGGGCGCGGGGCAGTTCGTCGCGGTCGCCGGTGACGACGGCGCGCTGGTCGAAGGCGGTGCGGGTGGTGGCGAGGGAGAGCGCGACGTCGGCCGGTTCGAGGCCGGGGTGCGCGTCGAGGTAGGACCGCAGGCGGGCGGCCTGGTCGCGCAGCGCGGCGCGGCTCTTGCCGGACAGGGTCCAGGGCACGACGGCCGGGGTGAGCGCCGGCTCCTCGCGCTGCTCGGTGGCGGCCGGCGGTTCCTCGACGATGAGGTGCGCGTTCGTCCCGCTGAAGCCGAAGGAGGAGACGGCGGCGCGGCGCGGCCGTCCGGCCCGCGGCCAGGGGGTCTCCTCGGTGAGCAGGCGGACCGCCCCGGAGTCCCACTCCACGTGCGAGGACGGCGCGTCGGCGTGCAGGGTGCGGGGCAGGACGCCGTGGCGCAGGGCCATGACCATCTTGATGACGCCGGCGACGCCGGCGGCGGCCTGGGTGTGGCCAATGTTGGACTTGACGGAGCCCAGCAGCAGCGGCTGGTCGTCGTCGCGGCCCTGTCCGTAGGTGGCGAGGAGGGCCTGGGCCTCGATGGGGTCGCCGAGGGTGGTGCCGGTGCCGTGGCCCTCGACCGCGTCGATGTCCGTGGTGGTCAGGTCGGCGGCGGCCAGGGCCTGGCGGATGACGCGCTGCTGGGCGGGGCCGTTGGGGGCGGTCAGGCCGTTGGAGGCGCCGTCCTGGTTGACGGCGGAGCCGCGGACGACGGCCAGGACGCGGTGGCCGTTGCGCCGGGCGTCGGAGAGGCGTTCCAGGACGAGGACGCCGACGCCCTCGGACCAGCCGACGCCGTCGGCGCCGTCGGAGAACGCCTTGCAGCGGCCGTCCGGGGACAGGCCGCGCTGCCGGGAGAACTCGATGAGGGCGCCGGGCGTCGACATGACGGTGACACCGCCGGCCAGGGCGAGGGAGCACTCCCCCGCGCGCAGGGCCTGCATCGCCCAGTGCATGGCGACCAGCGAGGACGAGCAGGCGGTGTCGACGGTGACGGCGGGGCCTTCGAGGCCGAGGGTGTAGGAGACGCGCCCGGAGGCGACGCTGGGGGCGGTGCCGCTGCCCTGGTGGCCCTCGTACTGCCCGCCGGAGAGCACGCTGGCGTAGTCGTTGTACATCACGCCCGCGAACACGCCGGTCCGGCTGCCGCGCAGGGACACCGGGTCGATGCCGGCGCGCTCGACGGCCTCCCAGGACGCTTCGAGGAGCAGCCGCTGCTGGGTGTCGGTGGCCAGCGCCTCGCGGGGGCTCATGCCGAAGAAGGCGGGGTCGAAGTCGGGGGCGGTGTGCAGGAATCCGCCGAAGCGGGAGTAGGAGGTGCCGGTGCGGTCGGGGTCCGGGTCGTAGAGCGCCTCCAGGTCCCAGCCACGGTCGGTGGGCAGGCCGGAGATGGCATCGGTGCCCTCGCTGACCAGGCGCCACAGGTCCTCGGGCGAGGCGACGCCGCCCGGGTAGCGGCAGCTCATGCCGACGATGACGATGGGGTCCTCGTCGGTGGCGGCACGGGGGGCGGTGGCCTCGGCGGCGGCCTCGGAGCCCATGAGTCCGGCGAGGAGGTGCGCGGCGAGGGCGTCCACGGTCGGGTGGTCGAAGACGACCGTGGCGGCGGTGCGCAGGCCGGTGGCGGCGCTGAGCCGGTTGCGCAGTTCGACGGCGGTGAGCGAGTCGAAGCCCAGTTCCCGCAGCGGGCGCCGGGGGTCGATCTCGGCGGTGCCGGAGTGGCCGAGCACGGCGGCGACCTGACCGGCCACCAGGTCGAGGACGACCTCACGGCGGTCGGTCTCCGCCAGCCGGGCCAGCTGCTGGACGAGGGTGACGGCGGCCTCCGTGCCAAAGGCCACGGTGCGGCGGACGGGGGCGCGGACCAGGCCGTGCCACAGCGGCGGCAGCTCGTCCTGGAGGCGCAGGACGGACAGGTCGAGCCGGGTCGGCAGCAGCACGGCGGCGTCGGTGGCGGTGGCCGCGTCGAAGAGGGCGATGCCCTGGTCGGCGGTGAGCGCGGGGGTGCCCATGCGGGCCAGGCGGTCGAGGTCCTCGTCCGTCAGGCCGCCGGTCATGCCGCCGGTGGGCTCCCAGGGGCCCCAGGCCAGGGAGAGTCCGGGCAGGCCCTGGGCGCGGCGCAGGTGGGCGAGCGCGTCGAGGAAGGCGTTGGCGGCGGCGTAGTTGCCCTGGCCCGCCGCGCCCACGGTGCCGGAGAGGGAGGAGAAGACGACGAAGGCGGCCAGGTCCAGGTCCCGGGTGGCCTCGTGGAGGTGCCAGACGGCGTCGGCCTTGGGCCGCAGGACGGCGCTGATCCGCTCGGGGGTGAGCGAGGCGAGGACGCCGTCGTCGAGGGTGCCGGCGCTGTGCACGACGGCGGTGAGGGGGTGCGCGGCGGGGACGACGGCCAGGAGCCGCGGCACGGCGTCGGGGTCGGCGAGGTCGCAGGCAGTGAGGGTGACCCGTGCGCCGTGGGCGGTGAGTTCGGCGACGAGGTCATCGGCGCCCTCGGCGTCGGCGCCGCGCCGGCTGGTGAGCAGCAGGTGCCGTACGCCGCGTTCGGCGACCAGGTGGCGGGCCAGGACGCGGCCGAGGCCGCCGGTGGCGCCGGTGAGGAGCACGGTGCCCTCGGGGTCCCACTCCGTGCCGGTCCGCCGGGTGCGGGCGCGGGCGAGCCGGGCGGTGAGCACGGTGGTGCCGCGGACGGCGGTCTGCGGCTCGTCCAGGGCCAGGGCCCGTACGAGCGGCCCGCCGGCGACCTCCTCGGTGCCGGGGTCGAGGTCCAGCAGTGCGAGGCGTCCGGGGTGTTCGCTCTGCGCGGCCCGTACGAGGCCCCAGACGGCGGCGGCCACCGGGTCGGGCGTCTGCCGCTCGTCGGTGGCGACCGCGCCCCGGGTGACGAGGACCAGCCGGGAGTCGGCGTACCGCTCGTCGTCCAGCCAGGTCCGCAGGCGCTCCAGGACATCGGCGGTGCGGGCGTGCACGGAGGCCACGACATCGCCGTCCGCCCCGGCGACGGGGGCGAGGACAACGTCCGGGACGGGCGTGGCGCTGTCGCCGGGCAGCGCCGTCACCGTGACGTCCGACGAGGTGAGGGCCCGCTCCAGGC
The DNA here is from genome assembly GCF_059553635.1 of Candidatus Streptomyces philanthi. Taxonomy (NCBI): domain Bacteria; kingdom Bacillati; phylum Actinomycetota; class Actinomycetes; order Kitasatosporales; family Streptomycetaceae; genus Streptomyces; species Candidatus Streptomyces philanthi. Next base: position 9,059 of record NZ_JCANQV010000106.1, on the reverse strand, counting down.
CGAAGAGGTCCGGGCCGAGGACGGCGGCGGAGGCGGGTGCGGCCCGGCCGGCCTGGCGCGGTGCGGTCCAGCGGAGTGCGAACAGGGCGTCGCGGACGAGGGGGTCGGCGGCGCCGAGCTGGTCGCCGGGCAGGGTGCGCAGGACCAGTGAGCCGACGGAGGCGACGGGGGCGCCGGTGGTGTCGGCGACGGCGAGCGCCACCGCGTCGTCCCCGGCCGGGGTCAGCCGCACCCGGGCGGTGCTCGCCCCACTGGCGTGGAGGGTCACGTCCTGCCAGGAGAAGGGCAGGCCGCCGCGGGCGTCGTCGCCGAGGTCGGCGAGGGCCGCGGCGTGCAACGCGGCGTCCAGTAGGGCGGGGTGGATGCCGAACGACGCGGTGTCGGTGTCGTCGGCCCGGGGCAGCGTCACCTCGGCGTAGATGTCGTCGCCGCCGCGCCAGGCGGCGCGCAGGCCCTGGAAGAGGGGGCCGTAGCCGAAGCCGGCGCCCGCCATGCGGTCGTAGAAGCCGTCGAGGTCCAGCGGTTCGGCGTCGGCGGGGGGCCAGACGGTGGCGTCGAAGGGGGTGTGGTGCTCGCCGGGGACGAGGGTGCCGGCGGCGTGCTGGGTCCAGGGGAGTTCCTCCGGCCCGTCGGGGCGGGAGTGGACGCTCACGGCGCGGCGGCCCGACTCGTCGGGGCTGCCCACCCACACCTGTACCTGGACGCCGCCGTCCTCGGGCAGCACCAGCGGGGCGGCCAGGGTGAGTTCCTCGACGCGGCCGCAGCCGGCCTCGTCGCCGGCGCGCACGGCCAGTTCCAGGAAGGCGGTGCCCGGCAGCAGCACGGTGCCGTGTACGGCGTGGTCGGCGAGCCAGGGGTGGGTGCGCCGGGAGAGCCGGCCGGTGAGCAGCAGGCCGTCGGAGTTGGCGACGGAGACGGCCGCGGTCAGCAGCGGGTGGTGCGCGGCGCCCAGGCCGGCGGAGCGCATGTCGCCGCCGGTGGCGGGGACGCTCCTGGGCCAGTAGCGGCGGCGCTGGAAGGCGTAGGTGGGCAGGTCGGCGCGGCGGGCGCCGGTGCCCTCGAAGTAGGGCTCCCAGCGGACGGCCGTCCCGCGGGTGTGCAGGCCCGCCAGCGCGGCGGTGAAGGTCTCGGTCTCGGGGCGGCCCGCCCGCAGTGCGGCGAGCGTCGCGGGAACGCCGTCGGCGTCGCCGTCCGCGGTGAGGCAGTTCTGGGCCATGGCGGTGAGGACGCCGTCGGGGCCCAGTTCCAGGTAGGTGGCGGCGCCGTGGCCGTCGAGCCAGGTGAGGGCGTCGGCGAACCGTACGGCGTGGCGGGCGTGGTCGGCCCAGTGGTCGGGGGAGGTCAGCTGCTCCACCGTGGCGAGGGTGCCGGTGAGGGCGGAGACGACGGGGATGACGGGAGCCTGCGGGGTGAGCCCGGCGACGACGGCGCGGAACTCCTCCAGCATGGGTTCCATGAGCGGGGAGTGGAACGCGTGCGAGACGCGCAACCGCTTGGTCCTGCGGCCCAGCGCGCCGAAGTGCCCGGCGACCGCGGTGACGTCCTCGTCGCGGCCCGCGACCACGACGGCGGCGGGCCCGTTGACCGCGGCGATCGACACGCGGTCGTGGCGGCCCTCCAGGAGGGGCAGGACCTCGTCCTCGGTGGCTTCGAGGGAGATCATGGCGCCGCCCTCGGGCAGCGCCTCCATCAGCCGGCCGCGGGCGAGGACGAGGGCCGCCGCGTCGGCGGCGGAGAAGACCCCGGCGACGTGCGCCGCGGCGATCTCGCCGATGGAGTGCCCGGTGACGAAGTCGGGCGTGATGCCGAAGGACTCGGCGAGGCGGTACAGGGCGACCTCGATGGCGAACAGCGCGGGCTGGGCGTAGCCGGTCCGGTCGAGGAGGGCGGCCTCGGGCGTGCCCTCGGCGGCGGACAGGACGTCCTTCAGAGGGCGCGGCAGGCCCGGGTCGAGGTGGGTGGCGATCTCGTCGAGGGCGGCGGCGAAGACGGGGAAGCGGGCGGCCAGTTCCCGTCCCATGCCGGGCCGCTGGGAGCCCTGACCGGTGAAGAGGACGGCGAGCTTGGAGCGGCTGCGCGCGGTGTCCTGTACCAGGCCGGGGGCGGGGGTGCCGTCGGCGAGGGCGGTGAGGGCGGCGCGGGCCCCGTCGAGGTCGGTGGCGGTGAACGCGGCGCGGTGCTCCAGCCCGGCGCGGGAGGTGGCCAGGGAGCGGGCCACGTCCAGGGGCGTCAGGGCGGGGTGGGCGGTGAGGTGGGCGAGCAGGCGGGCGGCCTGGGCGCGCAGGGCCTCGCGGGTGCGTCCGGAGACGAGCCAGGGGACGGCGCCCGCGGCCAGTGGCTCGGCGGGGGTGTCCTCCTGGCCGTCCTCGGGGGCCGGGGCCTCCTCCAGGATGGTGTGCGCGTTGGTGCCGCTGAGTCCGAACGAGGAGATGCCGGCCCGGCGCGGCTGTGCGCCCCGGGGCCACGGGGTCTGCTCGGTGAGCAGGCGCACGGCGCCCTGCGTCCAGTCGACGTGGGTGGACGGTCGGTCCACGTGGAGGGTGCGCGGGAGCAGGCCGTGCCGCAGGGCCAGCACCATCTTGATGACACCGGCCATGCCGGCCGCGGCCTGGGTGTGGCCGATGTTGGACTTCACGGAGCCCAGCAGCAGCGGCTGGTCGTCGTCGCGGCCCTGCCCGTAGGTGGCGAGGAGGGCCTGGGCCTCGACGGGGTCGCCGAGGGTGGTGCCGGTGCCGTGCGCCTCGACGACGTCGATCTCGTCGGCGGAGAGCCGGGCGCTGACCAGCGCCTGCTCGATGACGCGCTGCTGGGAGGGGCCGTTGGGGGCGGTCAGGCCGTTGGAGGCGCCGTCCTGGTTGACGGCGGAGCCGCGGACGACGGCGAGGATCTCGTGGCCGTTGCGGCGGGCCTCCGAGAGGCGTTCCAGGACGAGGACGCCGACGCCCTCGGACCAGCCGGTGCCGTCGGCGGAGTCGGCGAAGGAGCGGCAGCGCCCGTCGGGGGAGAGTCCGCCCTGTCGGCTGAACTCCACGAAGGTGGTGGGGCTGGACATCACGGTGACGCCGGCGGCCAGCGCCAGGGAGCACTCGCCCTGGCGCAGGGAGTGGGCGGCCAGGTGCAGGGCGACCAGGGAGGACGAGCAGGCGGTGTCGATGGTGACGGCGGGGCCCACGGTGCCGAAGAAGTAGGCGAGGCGGCCGGAGATGATGCTGGTGGTGGTGCCGGTCAGGGCGAAGCCCTGGACGTCGTCGTCCGGGCCCACCCGGTACTCCTGGGGCATCGCGCCGACGAACATGCCCGTTCTGCTGCCGCGGACCGCCGCCGGGTCGATGCCGGCGCGCTCGAACGCCTCCCAGGAGGACTCCATCAGCAGCCGCTGCTGCGGGTCCATGGCGAGCGCCTCACGGGGCGAGATCCCGAAGAAGGAGGCGTCGAACTCGGCCGCGTCGTGGAGGAATCCGCCGGAGAACTCCCCGGCGTCCTCGGCGGCGAGTTCCCAGCCGCGGTCGGTGGGGGACGCGGTGATGCCGTCCCCGTCAGCGGCGAGCAGGGACCAGAGCTCCTCGGGGCTGCGCACGCCTCCGGGGAAGCGGCAGCTCATGCCCACGATCGCGATCGGCTCCCGGGACGCGGCCTCCAGTTCGCCCACCCGCTGCCGGGTGCGCCGCAGGTCGGCACTGGCCCGCTTCAGGTAGTCGCGGAGCTTCTGTTCCTGGTCGTTGTTCGCCACGTTCAACCCAACCCATCTCAAGACCGGCGGACAGCAGAGGATTTCGATGTGGGCATCCGGCACCGGGGACGGGTGTTCCACAGCGACTGTTTTGTCTGCGTGCCCGGCACGAGGCAGCTCGAATTCCCGCACGCCACCGCCGAGTCTCCACGCGGCCGGCCATGGAATTCCCTAGATCCGTGTGCGGCGGACGCCTTGCCGGGGCCGGGCGGGGCGCACCGGCGGTCCCCGCGGTGGTCTCCGGCCCAGTCCACCGCGCCTCTCCCCCGCGTGCTCCGGGTGCGCGGCCGCGGGAGCCGGGATGTTCCCGACCGCGAAACATCCGGCACGCATGACACGCCGGGGGCGCCGTGGATGTCCCACGGCGCCCCCGGCGTCCGGTGTTCTTCGGCCCCTGTCCCGGGCAGGCCCGCGCCGCGGACCCCACGGCGGTGCGGGAGGCGCTACTTGATGAAGTCCTCCACGACGCGGGGCGGCCAGGTCCCCACCGTCAGGACCCCCATCGCGTACGCGCGGGAGACCAGCGCCGCGCGGTTGGGGACCTTCAGCTTCCGCAGCAGGCCGGTGACGTGGTACTCGACGCCCTGTCTGCTGAGGTACAGGCGGGAGGCCAGCGGAATGGTGGACAGACCGGCGGCGATGCCCTCCAGGATGCGCGCGTCGATCTCGCTGAGGAGCTTCTTGCGCGGCGCCATCACCCCGTCGTCCTCGGTGTCCTTGCCGGACCACATCAGGACGAGGACGGCGGCCGGGTCGGGGGTGTAGCCGCTGACGGCGGAGGCGGTGAGGCTGCCGGTGAACGCGTCGCCCGTGGGCCGCAGCGCCACCACGTCGGCGGCGAACCGGTCACGGCGGCCCTTGAGCAGCCGCTCGAACTGCCGCATGAGCGGCTGCCGCACGCTGGGGTGCACCAGTTCGCGGAAGTTGCGTCCGCAGACGTCCGGTGCCGTGGTCGAGGACTCGGAGGGGCAGGCGGTGAGGACGTCCGCTAAGTCCTCGGCGGGGCTCGCGAAGTGGCGGAAGAAGTCCTGGTTGGCCTGGCGGATCGTCAGTGCCGGGTCCAGTACGGCCATGCACACGCCGGGTTGGCCGGACGACGGCCCCTCCTCCCCCCGTCCCGCCGCGCCGACTGGGCCGGCCGCGCCCCGGCCTGCCGGTATCTGCGGAGGATTCACCAGAGCAGAAGACTTCAAGGGAACCGACATCCTTTCCAACCCCCGTCGCCGGGACGGAAATCAAAAGAGATCGAGCGAGAAAGAGAAAACCGGGAAATGAGGCGGGCCGGGGAATCCGGTGGCCGGTGGCGGCCGGGAGGGAATTCCCGCCTCTCCACGTGATCGACGCTAGGGAGCGGTCCGGACCAGCGTCAACGTCCACCCGGCCCCGTACCGCTAAACCTGTGGTCCCCGCCCCGCACGGTACGGTCCCGCCGCACTCTTTCGGTCCCCCCGAACACTCCGTCCCACTTACCGCCGGTAAGCGCAGGACAGGGGGCATTCACCACGGTGTGCCCGGTGCGGCGCACCGCCCGCCGCCCCCGATCCGGCCCCCCAGCAGCTCGCGCCGGCCCACGACACCCAACTTGCGGTAGCAGGACGTCAGGTGCTTCTCCACCGCACGGGTGCTCACCCCGAGTTCACCGGCGATCTCCTGATTGGTCAGACCCCGGCCCACCAGGGAGACGACCTTGCGTTCGCTGAGGGTGAGCGAGGCGTCCGCGCCCGGCGCCGCGGTTCCCAGGGCCGCGCAGGCGCGTTCGGTCAGCCAGGGGGCGCCGCAGGCGGTGGCGAGGTCGGCGGCCTCGCGCAGCGCCGCCTTCGCCTCCTTGGCGTCCTTCGAGACGCGGCCCAGTTGGAGGAGCGTACGGGCCAGTTCGAGGCGGTTGGCGGAGCCGCGGAGGATCTGCGCGGCCCCGCGCAGCACGGACGCTCCCCCGCCGCCGGGCAGGAGGGCCTTCAGCCGCAGGGCGCGTCCGAGGGCGGCGGGCGCGCCCCACTGCCGGGCCCAGTCCAGTTCCTCCTCGGCCAGGGCCAGCGCCGGACGGGACTCGCCCAGGCGGTGGTGGAGGACGATCGCGCGGGGCCGCCAGGGGAAGACGGCGGAGTTGCGCCAGCCGGCCGCCTCCAGCTGCCGGCCGCAGGCCAGCAGGGAGCGCAGGGCGATGGGGCCGCGGCCGCGGCGGGCGTCGAGGGAGGCTTCGAGGAGTTGCAGCATGGCCGTCAGGGCGAGGCTGTCGGGCCGGCATCCCCCGGCGTCGTCGAGGAGGCGTTCGATCAGCTGGACGTCGCCGGTCTCCATGGCCACCGCGGCCTGGACGGCGGCGGTGGGCAGACGCCATTGGGCGTCGGCCATCTCGGCGGCCCGGTCGGCCTGTTCGCGGGCCAGGGCCGGCCGGCCGCAGGCGAGCTGGAAGAGGGCGTTCTCGGCGTGCACCACGGCGTGCGGGCGTTCGGAGTGCCGGTCGCCGGCGAGCCGGGTGGTGATGGCCTCCGCCGCGTCGGCGGCGTAGAGGGCCACGGCGAGGAGGGGCAGCGCGGTGCTGGCGCGCGCGGAGGTCACCGGCTCGCGTTCCAGGATGCGTTCGGCGAGGGCCGCGACGTCCGGTGCCGGTACGGCGCCGGAGAGCACCGCCGCGTTGATCAGGACGGCCGCCAGTTCGCGGGCGCCGCCGGTGTCCAGGGGCGGCGGGGTGCCCAGGGAGCGCAGGCGTTCCACCGCGCCGGTGAGGTCCGCGGGGTTCTCGTGCCCGGCGTACCACAGGCGGGCTTCGAGGCGTACGGCGATCTCGCGGGCGCAGCCTTCGTGCGGGCCCGCGGCGTCGAGATCCTCGGAGACCATGCGCAGCAGGTCCACCACGGACGGGGGTGCCTCGCCGAGGAGGTGGGGCGGGATGCGCAGGGCGGCGGCGGCGCGGTCGGTGGCGGAGGGCAGCAGGCGGACGGCCTGGCTGATGTGGCGTTCGCAGGCGGCGAGGTCGGTGCCGCGTTCGGCGTTGGCCAGCTCGATCAGCAGGCGGGCGCGTTCGCCGTCGCCCGCGGTGCTCTCCAGCAGGGCGCGCCGCAGATAGCGGGCGGCGGTGTCGGGCGTGCCGCGGCGCAGCGCGGCCTCCGCCGCCGTCCGCAGGACCTCCACGGCCCAGGGGCGGTGCGGGACGGTGACGGTCATCAGCAGTTCCGCGACGTGTTCGGCGGGGCGGCCGGCCCGGTGGAGGAGTTCGGCCGCGGTGTCCCGGGAGCGTTCGCGTTCGGCGACGGTGAGGGTGGATTCGACGGCGTCGCGCACGACGCGGTGGACGAAGCGCGGGGTGTCGTGCGGGGCGAGCAGGCCGAGGTGGTGCAGGGTGCGCAGGGCCTGCTGGTAGCCGGTGGTGTCCAGGCGCGCGTGGCGCTGGATGAGGTCGCCCTCGCCGTGGTCGCCGAAGGCGGCGATGGCGGCGGCCAGGTCGCGTACGGGGCCGGGCTGGGTGTGGAAGCAGCCGGCGAGGCGGTCGCGGAGCTGGGTGGGGCGCCGGGTGCGGAGCTGGGCGGTGTGCGCGGCGGTGGGGCGGTGGCCGCTGAGGGAGAGGTCGCGCAGGACGGAGTGGAGGAAGAGGGGGTTGCCGGCGCAGACGTCGTGGCAGGCGCGGGCGAAGTCGTCGTCGGCGGGTTCGCCGAGGTGGCCGTGGACCAGGGCGCGGGTGCCGTCGGGTGAGAGGGGGGCGGGGCGCAGGACCTCGGCGGCGTCCGCGATGTCGCGGACGAGCGGGTGCGCGGCGCGGGGTTCGCCGTCGCGCAGGGTGCACACCAGCGCGACGCGCAGCCCGTGCGGGCGCCGGGCCAGGTAGGCGAGCCAGCGCAGGGAGGGCAGGTCGGCCCACTGGAGGTCGTCGACGAGGAGGAGGACGGGGGTGGTGGCGCAGGCTTCGGCCAGCAGGGACCACAGGTCGTGCAGGACGGCCTCGGAGGCGGGGGCGTCCTCGTCCCCGGGGGCGGGCAGACGGCCGGCCGGGGCGGCGCCGGCCTGGTCGCCGGGCGCGGTGAGGTCGCCGTCCAGGAGGGGGCCGAGGAGCTGGTGGACGATGCCGAGGGCGAAGTCCTGCTCCATGGGCGCGGCGTTGGCCCGTAACACCCGCGGGCCGTCGGTGCCGCGTGCCCCGGCCTCCTGGAGGAGGGTGGACCGGCCGATGCCCAGGGGGCCGGCCAGCAGCAGGACGGAGGAACGGCCCGCCTGTGCCCGGCGCACCGCGGCGTCGACGCGGGCCAGTTCGGATTCCCGCTCATACAGCATCGGTCGCGTCCTTTTCCGTCGGCCGGCTCCGCTCACGGAGTTCCTTGCGTGAGGTGATGCGCAGCTTCTTGTACGTACTGCTCAGACGCAGCTCGACGGTGCGCCGGCTCACCGAGAGCTGTTCGGCGATCTCCCGGTTGCCCAGGCCGCGGCGGGCGAGTTCGGCGGTCTGCCGTTCGGCGGGCGACAGGACGGCCCATTCCCCGGGCAGGGCGTCGCCGTCGCGGCCGGCGGACTCCTCCAGCCGGTTCGTCAGCCACCGTACGCGTGCGGCGAGGCGGCCGGAGGACTGGGCGGCGGCGAGTCGGGACAGTTCGGTGAGGCGGCGGGCCGCGGTGGCGCGGTTCCCCTTGGCGGCCTCCTCGGTGACGCGTTCGGCCAGGGCCCAGGCGTAGCCGAGGCAGCCGGCGAACTCGTCGGGGGCGCGGGGGGATTCGCGGAGACCGGGCAGGGGTTCCTGGTCGTCGAGGGCCTGGGCGCACAGGTGTGCCAGGCCCAGTGCGCTGGGGGCGCCCCAGCGGTGGGCGAGGACGAGGTCCTCGTCGACGAGGCGCCGGGCCTCCTCCTGGTCGCCGAGGACGAGGCAGGCACGGGCGGCCTCGGTGCGCCACGGCAGCACCATGGGGTTGGCCCACTGTCTGCGCAGCAGCCAGCGTCCGCTCTCCTTGAACAGTTCGACGGCCTCGGTCCAGCGTTTCTCGTCGGCGGCGAGACGGCCGCGGGCGAACAGGAGGGAGGACCAGTGGGCGCTGTCCTCGGAGCCGGGCGGGGTGGGGACCTCGCACCGGGCGCGGGCCTCGTCGCTGCCGTGGGTCTCCAGGGCGACGGCGGCCCGTACGGCCATCAGGTGCGGGGCGGCCAGGGGGTGCCAGGCGTCGGCGGGCAGGGCCTGTTCCGCGGCCGCCACGTCGCGTTCGGCGGCGTCCAGGCGGCCGCGGCGCAGGTGCAGTTCGGCGGAGAGGACCAGGGCGCGGGCGAGGGTGGGGGCGCAGTGGCGGCGGCGCCGCACTTCGGCGACGACGGCGGCGAGGTGGTCCTCGGCCTCACCGGCGGCGTCGGTGGA
>NZ_JCANQV010000105.1:0-19297 GCF_059553635.1 Candidatus Streptomyces philanthi | reverse complement strand
GTCTGCTGGTGCACGGCAGGATCGTCGGGCAGCACGACCACGTCGTCGAGATCATCGAAGTACTGGGCGAGAACGGCACCCCGCCCTACCGCGTCCGCGCCGAGAACGGTCACGAGGCGATCATGTCGCCCGGCCCCGACAGTGTCGTCCGGCCCAAGGACCTGTCCGACCACCCCACCCCATGACCCCGCGCGCCGCGGACCGCCCCCGGTGGCGGCCCGCGGCGCCTCGTCGCCGATGGCCCCCGGTCAGGCCGTCCGGTAGTGGTCCTCCACCACCCGCGCCAGGGCGCCCGCCCGGTCCCGCGCCACCTCGCGGGCGGCGAAGAAGACGTGCCCGCGCACCCGGGGGAAGCGGCGGGCGAGGGTGAGATGGCGGGAGAGTTCCGCCGGGTTCTGCCAGGGGGCGGGCTGCGCCGGGTCGCCCGCCTTGTACAGGGCCTCGCCGAGGAGGAGCCGGACGCGGGTGCCGGACACCGTGTGCGCCCACCACCGCGCGATCTCCGCGTAGTCGGCGTCGGGGAAGCCGATGTGCCAGTACGCCTGCGGCACGATGTCGTCCACCAGCCCCTCGCGCACCCAGGCGCGGGTGTCGGCGTACAGGTCGTCGTAGGTCTGCACCCCGGCACGGGTGACGGAGCCCGCCGGGTCGGTGGCGCGGTTGCGCCAGACGCCGAACAGGCTGATCCCGAAGCGGACGCGGCGCCCGGAACCGGAACGGAGGCGGACGATCCCCCGGTGGGTGGCACGCACCAGCCGGTGGGTGTTCTCCCGCCGCCAGGCGGCGCGGTCGGCGGAGCCCGCGCCGTGCGCCGCGTACGCCGCACCGTCGTCGAACGTCTCCCCGGGGACGGGATACGGGTAGAAGTAGTCGTCGAAGTGAAGGCCGTCGACCGGGTAGCGGCGGACGGGGTCCAGGACGGCCTCCCGGACGAAGCGGCGGACCTCGGGCAGTCCGGGGTTGTAGTGGAGCTGCCCGCCGTAGGGGACCGTCCACCCGGGGTGGCGGCGGGCCGGGTGACCGGGGGCGAGGCGGGTGAGGTCGGTGTGGAGGGCCACCCGGTACGGGTTGCACCAGGCGTGCAGGGCGAGGCCGCGGCGGTGCGCCTCGCGGACCGCGAAGCCGAGCGGGTCCCACCCGGGGTCCTCGCCCTGCCGGCCGGTGAGGCAGTCGGACCACGGTTCGTAGGGAGAGGGCCACAGTGCGTCGGCGGTCGGCCGGACCTGGAGGTAGACGGTGTCGAGGCGGTGGTCGGCGGCGGCGTCGAGGAGGGCGAGGAGTTCGCGCCGCTGGTGGCGGGGGCCCTGGCCGGGTGCGGAGGGCCAGTCGCGGTGGGCGACGGTCGCCAGCCACATGCCGCGCACCCCGTCGCGGACCGCGGGGCCGGTGGTCCCGGAGGCGGCGGCCAGGGCCGGGACCGCGCCCAGGGCCGCCGCTGTGAATCCTCGCCGTGACATCCCTCGCACCGAAAGCCCCCGGCTTGTCTGCTTCATCCCGTCGTCCCGGAACAGAATGCCCGCCCCGAAGGCCCCTGTCCGGTACCCCTCGGAGTAACGTCGGGCCCGAGGCGGGCGCCCCACCCTGATGGCGCACGCCGGTCCGAAGATCAGCGAAAGGCACGAGGTGACCGACATCGAACGCGTCGGAGTGGTCGGCTGCGGCCAGATGGGCGCGGGCATCGCCGAGGTGTGCGCACGCGCCGGGCTGGACGTCATGGTCGCGGAGACCACCGGCGAGGCCCTGGAGATCGGCCGTACCCGTCTGACCAACTCCCTCCGCAAGGCGGCGGAGCGCGGCAAGATCACCGACGCGGAGCGTGACGCGGCGCTCGACCGGCTGGGCTTCACCACCGACCTCGGGGAGTTCGCCGACCGCGATCTCGTCATCGAGGCCGTGGTGGAGAACGAACAGGTCAAGACCGAGATCTTCCAGGTGCTCGACCAGGTCGTGGCCCGCCCGGACGCGATCCTGGCGTCCAACACCTCCTCGATCCCCCTGGTGAAGCTGGCGGTCGCGACCTCTCGCCCGGACCAGGTCATCGGCATCCACTTCTTCAACCCGGCACCGGTGCAGAAGCTCGTCGAGCTGATCCCCGCACTGACCACCTCCGAGGGCACCATCGCCCGCGCGGAGAAGGTGGTCCGCGAGGCCCTGGGCAAGCACGCCATCCGCGCCCAGGACCGCTCCGGTTTCGTGGTCAACGCGCTGCTCATCCCGTACCTGCTCTCCGCGATCCGGATGTTCGAGTCGGGCATGGCCAGCCGCGAGGACATCGACAACGGCATGGAAATGGGCTGCGCCCACCCGATGGGCCCGCTCAAACTGTCGGACCTCATCGGCCTGGACACGGTCGCCTCGGTCGCCGCCTCGATGTACGACGAGTACAAGGAACCCCTGTACGCCGCTCCCCCGCTCCTCCAGCGCATGGTCGACGCGGGCCGCCTGGGACGGAAGTCGGGGTCGGGGTTCTACGTGTACCAGTGAGTGCGGCCGGGTCGCCAACTGGCGCTGCTCCAGGGATAGTTCACTGGAGCGGCGCCGTTTGCGGTACTACTCCCGGGAGACTCACACCGCTCCGCCGGCCCCTCACCCGCGCAGCCGCCCCGTCCGGGGCGGCTCGGACGGGATGGTGGCCCGGCGGGCGTCACCGACCGGCAGCGAACCGCCTCTGAACTGGGGCTTTGCGTCTTTCAGAGCTCACACCCGCATCGGGCGGCACCTGCGCTCGCGCCGGAAACGTCAGCCCTCCCTGAACGTGCTGCTGCCGAACGGTAGTCCCGGCCGGCAGCCGGCAGTGCGGGGGACGGAACCCATCGCCGGACGATGGCCTGCCACGCCTGCCGCTCGCCACCACCGGCACGGCTGTCTCGCTTGATGTGCGTGTCCTGCTACGACGGCAGTGACGAACAGTCCCGGTGCAGGACATACTGCGTCGCGCTGCAACGAGCGACATTCCCACCCCGCCTCATGGGACGCATACGGGCCCGAAGAGAGGCTGCGGTCCGTAGCCGCCGGTAGGTGAGCACTGTCTCAGCCGGAGCCGTTCGAGTTCTGCTGTCGGGCCGTGCTTCTGCTGTCTGTCCGGGAGTCCGTGACTGCCGATGGGAGGGCGTTGCCTGCCGGGTTGTCGGGCGTGAACACCGGATCCATCAGGCTGGCCAGCTGAGCCGGCCGTCCGCGACGGCCGGGAGAGACGCGGGCATCTCGTCGGTGACCCAGGCGAACTCCAGCGCTGCGAGCGTGGCTCCCCGGTTTGTCCACACGAGGATCTCGCCGACGTAGGCGTCGGACAGGTCATGGACTTGCGCGTCGACGGGAACGAGCGCTTCCGGAAGTGCCGCATGCTCACACGGTTCCCGGACCCGCAGGTCGACGCTCACAGAACCGGGTCCCCAGACGGCGGTCACCTCGGTGCGGTCGAGCTGACTCCGCAGTTGCGACGCACCGATGAACTCCGCCGACAGGATGTGTTCCAGCACTGCGCGCTCATCGGCGTTCAACGGGCGCGGTTCTCCCCAGTGCATCACTCACCCGGGACTTTCCCGTAGTAGGAGCCGACGACCTTGGACAATTTCCGCTGGATGGAGCGTAGCGACCTGATGGTCGGTTCATCACCGCGTCCCGTGGTCGTCGACCACTCGAAACCGGTGCCTGCGAGGTCGCTCACGAAGACGATCTCGACAGCGAGGAGTGCGCGAGCCCGGTCCGCCGGAGCGAGCGGCAGGTTGACGCCAAGCGCACTCCGCGGCTGACTGCACCGTCTGGCCAGATCTGGAGCGTCTGCGAAGCCCATGCCGATGGCCAGACGGTCACTGCATCGCGCCGGTCCGCCCCATTCCAGGAGTCCGCGCCGCATGAGCTCTATCTCGTCCTCGGCGAGCAGTTCACGCGCCGCCACCTCGCGACCTGACATCCATCCCGTCCTTGTCGATGTTCTTCCAGTGTGAGAGTTCCGCTGCTCAATGAGGAGGTGACCGGGCGCAGTGCCGGCAACGGCGCTGTGCCCGGTCGCTTCCGTGACCGCCGCCGGGCGCGCGGCCGGGCGGGATCTGGTGGAACGTATCACCGGCGGAGCGGGCGGACCGCGGGCGCTCCGGCGGTGTCGCCGCGCCGCACGCTTCTTGATGGCTGCCACGCCGTACGAAGGGGCCGGACGCTCTCGGCGGTGCCGGATGGTTCGGGTGTCGGACCGAACGGTGAGGACGCGGGTCCTCCGCCGCCACGTGCCCGGGCGGGGACGCCGGATGCCGGTCAGTCCTGGAGTGTCGCGATCTCGTCGACGCCGGCGTGGCGCAGGGTTCGCTGCACCCTGTGCTGGGCGCCGCGGATGATGACCGTGCCGCTTTCCGCGTGCCTGATGGCGGCGCGCCGCAGGGCGTAGGCGCAGGGCAGGTCCAGGTAGGTGACGTCCTTCATGTCCAGGACCCATGCGCGGGACCGGTGCAGCCGGGCATCGAGGAGTTGTTCTTCGAGCCGGCGGGCGATGCCGACGTTCAGTTCACCGCGCAGGACGACAATGGCGCGCTCGTCGTCGGCTGCGATGACGGCCCCCGGCGGGCGCTGCGCGGAGGGGTTGTGCGATCCGTCTGCCACAGCGACCTCCTCGACCGTCCTGCCCGCGCGCGCCGCCGGGCGCGGGTGCGGCATGGTGACGTCATGTGCCTGGTGACGGCGGGCCTGGCGCCGGGGCGTGCCGGGGCCGTCGGTGGCACGCCCTCCGGCGACAGGACCGGAGAGGGCGCAGGCATCGTCACCTTCAACGCGCCCCGGAGGCGAAAGGTTACGCCGCCCATGGGGAAGCGGTGTCGCGGCAGGCCGTTCATGTCCTCGTTCGAGGAGCGGCGGCCATCACACCACGATGCCCGGCACCTCCCGCCGTCACCGCCTCGCCTCACGGGACGGCTCCTGTCCCTCGCGGGGCCGCCGTCAAGAGAGGCCCGAGGCGGGCGGCTCCCGCCTCGCCTTTCCCGAGGGCGCTCAGTCGAGGCAGAACTCGTTGCCCTCGACGTCCTGCATCAGGATGCACGACTCATTGTGCTCATCGGCGAGCAGCACGCGCACGCGTACCGCGCCGAGCGCGACCAGTCGTGCGCACTCGGCCTCCAGCGTGGCCAGGCGCTCCTCGCCCACGAGCCCGGTGGCGACCCGTACGTCAAGATGCACCCGATTCTTTACGACCTTGCCCTCGGGAACACGCTGGAAGTACAACCGCGGCCCCACACCCGAGGGATCACAGCAGGCGAACGCCGAGCCCTGCCGCTCAGCCGGCAGCGAGCGATCGAATTCGTCCCACGTGGCGAACCCCTCCGGAGGCGGCGGTACGACGTACCCCAGCACCTCGCACCAAAAGCGGGCGACCCGCTCAGGGTCCGCGCAGTCGAAGGTGACCTGGACCTTCTTGATCGATGACATCGGCGCACCATAGCAGGGGGACGCTGCCGCTCATCTCCCGGTGTGGATACGCATGATGGCGGGAGGACGGCCCCCGCTGGTGCTCCAGTCGCAGAGGTACCGCTGCCGCGCACCACGGACGTCGACGACTCCGTCAGGCAAGCGGTCTGACCCAGCGGCTCCACTGCTCCTCCGCGTGGTAACCGGCGGCGCGCCAGGCGTGCTGGCCGAGTGCGTTGTGGTCCAGGACCATGGCATCGGCCCGGCGGCCGCCGAGTGTCACGAAGCGTTCGTGGGCGGCGGCGAGCAGGGCGGCGGCGATGCCCTGGCGGCGTTGGTCCGGGGCGACGGCCAGTCGGTACAGGTGGCAGCGCCAGCCGTCGTAGCCGGCGATGACCGTGCCGACGATGGCTCCGTCCCGTTCGGCGACCAGCAGGGCGTCCGGGTCACGGGTGAGGAGGCGGGCAACGCCGTCCGCGTCGTCGGTGACGCTGGTGCCTTCGGCCGACCGGGCCCAGAAGGCCAACACGGCGGGGACCTCAGCGATATCCGCGGTACGGATCTTGATCTTGTCCATCCCGGTTGTCTAACAGGAGCGGCTCCGGCCGAGCAGGGGTTTTCGCCTGTTGGACAGCGACTCCACGAGGACGGTCCAGCCCGCTCGCCTGCCACGAGACCCCGCGCCGGTTCACCAATCTGCTCTCGCGCTCCACCTGGCGCAGAAATCACAGTCTCCTCGCGGCGACCGCCGCCGCCGTGGGGCCGGCAAAGGGGCGCACACAAGAAAGGCCGTCATGCGTCCCTGCTCCCCGCGCCGCGCCTTTCGTCCGCGGCCGCGGGAAGCGATCCTGGCCTCCGGGACCGGTCCGATCAAGGTGAACTCTCATGACCATGGGCAGCACCGACGACGAATCCACCCCAGCAGCCGCCCCCTCACCGCAGCCGACCGCGAGAAGGTGGCTCAGCGGGCCCGCGGCGCTGGCGTATGCGGTCGCTGTGGTCAGTGCGGTGGTGGCCGCTGTGGCGACTCCGCTCGGGGATCACGTGATGAAGTCGTTGTTCGACGAGCCGACCTGCCCGGGCGAGGCATGCGAGGGCAAGAGTCCGCAGAGCCAGGGCTGCGGTGAGGGGGCCCGTACCTTCAAACCCGCGGTGAACAATCCGGCCGTTCTCCAGATCCGCTACAACGAGGACTGCAAGGCGGTGTGGGCGAAGATCGACCGCGGTCACCCTGGGGACGTCGTCACGGTGAAGGTGCCCGGTGGCACCATGCGAGGCGCCGAGATCGAGTACGACGACGACCAGTTCACGAGCATGGCCGCTGTTCCGGAAGGTGAATTCCAGGTCACGGCCTGCGTGATCCCCAAGCCTGGTGGCGGCAGCCTCTTCGAGCGGTACTGCATCCAGGCGACGGAGGCCACCGCCTGGCGGTGACGGCTCGGGCCGTTCGGCACCGCGGTCGGCGCGGGTGCGGGTGCGGGCCGCCGGACCGCGGGGCGCACCCCCGCCCGTCGTCACCTTCCGTCACTTCACACGGGGTGTGCGCCGGGGGCACGCGATCGTCCGCCGCACACGGTCCCGCCTTTCCGTTCCAGGTAGTTGACTGGAGAACGAAGGAACATCCAGTCACTCCCGCAAGAGGAAAAGAGGAACGGAACGTGACCGCGCACCGTCGTGAACCCGAGCTGGTGGCCAGCGATGTGGCCGAGCTGCGGCGCTGTCTCGATGTGAGCACCACCCGCGTCGACGGCCAGCTCGCCCTGCTCGCCCAGCGGTCCGAGCAGTGCGCCCGTGACGCGGACGAACTGCAGGCCCGTGTCACACAGTTGGAGAGCACCCGCTGGCCGCTGTCGTCCGTCGCCGCGCTGACGGGCCTGGCGGGGCTGGTGGTCACGGTCTGGCAGGCCCTGGCCCGGTGAGCCGCGGGCGGGCCCGGCCCGTCGCGCCGGCCGGGCCCGCCCCTGCCGGTCAGCCCAGCCGGAGCTGATGGAGCATCAGCAGTGCCGCCGCCATGTTGGCGGCCGGGACCTCGCCCCGCGCCACCATGTCGGGGACCAGCTTGAGCGGCACCCACTCCCGGCGGGAGGACTCGAAGGAGTCCTCCGGTTCGCCGGTGCGGACGCCCTCGTCGGACCAGTAGATGTGGTGCCGGGCGTCGGTGAGCCCGTTGGACGGCTCCACCGTCATCAGGTGGGTGAGGGGGCCGGGTCGCCACCCGGTCTCCTCCTCCATCTCCCGCGCGGCGGCCGCCGCGACGTCCTCGCCGTCCTCGACGACGCCCGCGGCCAGTTCCCAGCCCCAGGTGTCGGTGATGAACCGGTGCCGCCACAGCAGCAGCACCTCATTGGCCTCGTTGACGATCGTGGCGACGGCGACCGGCCGCATCCGGATCAGGTAGTGATCCAGCCGGCGGCCGTCCGGCAGCGCCACATCGGCGAGGTTGACCCGGAACCACGGGTTCTCGTACACGGTCCGTTCCCGGAGATTGTCCCAACGCACGTCTTCGCCACCTTCCGCTTCGCACCGGCGAGGTGGCACACGCACCGGGTCAGAGCGGAACGCGCAGCACCTCGTCGATGAGATCGGCCGCCGCGTCGGTCGCGGCGCTGCCGGTCTCCGCCAGATGTTCGCGCACCGCCCGGAGCCGGTCGCGGAGCCGCCGGGACTCCACTCCCCTGGCCCTTTCGGTCATCTGTGCGGCGTCGGCGACGGCCCGGTCGGCGTCGCCCTGGCGCAGTTCGATGTGGGTGAGCATGGCGAGCCGGTGGACCCGGCCGCGGTCGTGCGCCGGGGTGTCGACCGCGGCGGCGGCCTGCTCGCGGGCGGCCCGCAGGTCCCCGAGGCTGAGCAGGGCCTCCGCCACCTGGACGTTGACCAGGCCCGGCTGGACGTAGCCGGTCTCGGCGGGTTCCAGGCCGGGCCGGATGCGTTCGGCGGCGGACTCGGCCCGGCGGATGCAGGCCAGCGCGCCGGCGCCGTCACCGAGCCGGGCGTACGCCTTGGCCTGCATCGCGTAGAGGTCGGCCGCGAGCGCCGGGGTGATCTGCGGTCCCGCGGCGCGCAGCGCGGCCTCGGCGAACGCCACCGCCTGGCGGTACTCGCGGACGAAGAGGCACTGGTTTACGAGCAGGCCGATCACATAGGCGCCCAGGCCCCGGTCCCCGCTCGCCTTGGCCAGGCGCAGTGCCTGGTGGAAGTAGCGCTGGGCGAGCCCGAGGGCGTCCGAGTCGTAGGCGCAGATCCCGGCGACGGCGACCAGGCCGCCGGTGGCGCGGTGGAGCTGGCGGCCGGTGGCGTCGGAGTAGCTGCCGCGCAGCAGCGGCGCGGCCTCGGTGTTGAGGAAGCCGACGATGCGGGCCCTGGTCGCCACCCCGCCCGCCTTGCGGTACATCTGCTCGTAGTGGGCCCGTGCCGCGCCCAGCATCTCGATGTCGGCCGTGCCGACCCGGGTGAGGCCGTCGCGGGAGACGTCGGAGTCCTCGGGCGGGTTCTCCCACTCCCATACGGGCATGACGGCGGAGGTGCCGGTGAGGGCGGGGGCGTCGACGACGTGGCGGCGCTGTTGTTCGTCGGAGCGCCACAGGGCGGTGGCGCGTTCGACGAAGCCGGAGAGGGGCGTCTCGGTGGTGCGGCGTTGTCCGGGGCGGCTCAGTCCGATGTCGTCGAGGCCGACGGCGCGGTGCAGGCGTTCGGCGAGGACCTCGCAGATCAGGTCGGGGACCTGGCCGCGGGGGCGCTGGCCCTTGAGCCAGCGGGCCACCGCGGTGTGCTCGTAGCGCAGGGCGATCCCGCGGCGGCGTCCGAGCCGGTTGACGCGGGCGGCGAGCCCGGCGTGCGAGATGCCCGCTTCGTCGAGGATCGCGTCGAGCAGGGTGTTGGGCTCCATGGCGGCCTCCCCGTGCGCCGGGCCGGCCGCGCGGGCCGCCGGCTGCTGACCGTGGCGGGGGCCGCGGTGTCCGGCCGTCCGCCGTGCTGGCTGCGTTTCTCCAGGGTAGGGGCGGGCCGTTCGCACGGGGTGTGAAGTGACGCCCTGTCAGCTTGCTTGCGATGCTGATCGGTTGAGCTTGCGGTCGGGGCGGACGGCGGCCACGAGGGGCAGCGGAGCCGGGGGCCTGGGGGCGGGGGCCGGGGGCGGGTCAGCACACAGCGCGACGAAGGCGGCGTCGTCGGTGAGCCTGCCGCCGCAGTGCCGCAGCAGGGCGTCGCGGACATGGCCGACGAGGACGGACGGGGCCGGGAGGGAGCGTGCGGTGGGTGCGCCGCAGCCGGTGCGGACCGCCCGGTCGAGGGGGAAGAAGGCGCCGGCCGCGTCGCGGGTGTCGGCGGCGCCGTCGGTGTGCAGCAGCAGTCCCTCGCCGGGGGCGAGGCGGCCGCAGCGGAGCGGGCGCAGGTCGGCGGGGAGCGGGAAGAGGCCGAGCGGCGGGAGAGGTTCGCCGAACGCGGCGGGCAGGGCGGTGCCCGGTCCGATGCGGTACGGCCAGGGGTGGCCGCAGTTGAGGGCGGTGACGGTGCCGTCGGGGCCGATCTGGAGCAGCAGGACGGTGACGAAGTCCTCGCCGAAGAGGCCGTCGGCGCCGGTGTCCTCGGCGGGCGGCCTGGCGTCGGCGGCGCGTTCGTGGAGGTAGCGCTGGTGGGTGCGTTCCAGCCGGCGCAGTACGCCGCCGAGTTCGGGTTCGTCGTGGACGGCCTCGCGGAAGCCGCCGAGCAGGGCGGCGACGGTGCCGATCGCCTCGATGCCGTGGCCGCGGACGTCGCCGATGACGGCGCGGACGCCGTAGCGGGTGCGGGCCACGTCGTAGAGGTCGCCGCCGAGGGCCGCGCCGTCGGTGGCGGAGAGGTGGGTGGCGGCCAGGGTGAGGGTGCCCAGGCGCGGCGGCAGGGGGCGCAGCAGTGCCTGCTGGGCGGCGGTGGCGATCTCCCGGGTGCGTTCGAGTTCGCGGGCCAGGCGCAGCCGGTGGCCGGTCGTCAACCGGCTCGTGGCGGCGAGGGCGAGGACGGCGGCGCAGGCGGCCGCGCGGGTGGCGGGGGTGCCGGTGGTGGCGGAGAGGGCGAGGAGGGCGCACAGGCCGCCGACGGCCAGGCACCGGCGGCCGCTTCCGGCGAGGGCGAGCGCCGGGGCGGCGGCGAGGAGGTGGGGAAGGTGGCCGTCGGCCGGGGTGTGGAGTGCCCAGACGGCCATGCCGAGGACCCAGAGTCCTGGCAGGACGACGACGTGGACGCGGCGGGCCCCTGTGGTGTCCGCGTGCGCTCCGTCGCGCGCCGGTGTACGGATCATGCGCTGCCCTCCCCCTAGCCGGTGAACGCCGTGGCGGGAACGAGGCGGCCCGCGGGCCCCGTGCCGGGGTGTGGGGGCCGCGTCGACCGGATCGATGGGGGCGACGTTACGTGGATCGGACGCGTCGGCGCGCTTCCGTATCACTCGATGGAGTGAGGTCGTACGGATGTTGGAGCAGTTCCGCCCGCCGGGGGCGCACGGGCGCGCGCCACGGGGCACGGAAAAGCGGAAGGGCGCGGACCGGTGGGAAACCGTCCGCGCCCTCCCCTGCGGGTGCCGTGGCGTCAGCCGCGCAGGACCGCCCCGGTGCGCTCGGCCGCGGCGGCGACCGCCGCGTCACGGGCCGCGGTGGCCTCGTCGGCGGTCAGCGTGCGGTCGGCGGCCCGGAAGCGCAGCGCGTACGCCAGGGACTTCTTGCCCTCGCCGACCTGCTCGCCGCTGAACACGTCGAACAGGCGCAGTGATTCGAGGAGTTCGCCCGCGCCGTCGCGCAGCGCGGCCTCCACGTCGCCCGCCGGGACGGCGTCGTCGACGATGAGCGCGACGTCCTGGGTGGCGACCGGGAAGGACGAGATCTTCGGGGCCTGCAGCGCGCCCGCGGCGAGCCGCTCGACGCCGTCCACGTCGATCTCCATCGCGCAGGTGCGCGCGGGCAGGCCCAGGGCCTTGACGACCCGCGGGTGCAGCTCGCCCGCGTTGCCGACGGGGATCTCCTCGCCGCCGGACACCGCGATCAGCGCCGCGCAGCGGCCCGGGTGCCAGGGCGCCTTCTGGTCCTGGCGGACGATCAGCTCGACGCCCGCCTCACGCGCCACCGCGCGTCCCGCCTCGACGGCGTCCGCCCAGGTCGACGGGCGGGCGGGGCCCCACCAGCCGGCCTGCTCGCGGGCCCCGGCGAGCACCACCGCGGCGTGCCGCGGCTGCTCGGGCAGGGACGCGTCGAGGGAGGCGATCTCGTCGTCGGTGGGACGGCGGTCGACGACGAGGCGTCCGGCCGGCTTCTCGTCGCCGGTCGGCCGGAACACCGGGCCGACCTCGAACAGCGCGAGGTCGTGCGTGCCCCGGCCGTCGTTGCGCCGCAGCGCGCCGAGCAGGCCCGGCAGCAGCGTCGTGCGCAGGTCGGGCTCCTCGTCGGAGAGCGGGTTGACGAGGGTGACGGCCGTACGGCGCGGGTCGTCCTCCTCCAGGCCGAGCTGGTCGAGGACGGCGCGGCCGGTGAACGGGTAGTTCAGCGCCTCGACGTAGCCGGCGCCGGCGAGCGCCCGGCCGATGCGACGGTGCAGCCGCTGGCGGTCGGTCAGGCCGCGGCCGGCGGGCGGCAGCGGGAGGGTGGAGGGCAGGTTCTCGTAGCCCTCCAGCCGGATGACCTCCTCGGCGAGGTCGTTGGGGTCGCTGAGGTCGGGGCGCCAGGACGGCACGGTGACGACCAGTTCGTCCTGCCCGCCCGTCTCCCGGCCACCACCCCTCAACGACGCGTTCCACGCGGCGGAATTCCCATAGACGTCGCAGCCGACCTGCTGGAGGCGGCGGACGACGGTCTCCCGGCCGTAGGTGACACCGGCGACCTTGTCGGGGTGGTCGGCGCGCATGCTGATGGTGCGGGGGGCGCCGGGCGAGACGACCGTGGTGACGCCCTCCTCGGCGGTGCCGCCGCCGAGGAGCACGAGCAGGTCGACGGTGCGCTGCGCGGCGGCCGAGGCGGCCTCGGGGTCCACCCCGCGCTCGAAGCGCTTGGCGGCCTCGGAGGACAGCTTGTGGCGGCGGGCGGTGCGGGCGATCGACAGGGCGTCGAAGTGCGCGGCCTCCACCACGATGTCGGTGGTGCCGGTGACCGCGCCGGTCTCCGGGTCGGTCACCGGGGCGGCGATCTCGGTGTGGGCGCCGCCCATCACCCCGGCCAGGCCGATGGGGCCGCTGTCGTCGGTGATGACGAGGTCGGCCGGGTCGAGGACCCGCTTGGTGCCGTCGAGGGTGGTCAGCACCTCGCCCGCGGTGGCGCGGCGGACACCGATGGCCCCGTCGAGACCGGCGCGGTCGTAGGCGTGCAGCGGCTGGCCCAGCTCCAGCATCACGTAGTTGGTGATGTCGACGGGCAGCGAGATCGGCCGCATCCCGGCCTTCTGGAGGCGGCGGCGCAGCCAGATCGGGGAGCGTGCCTCGGGGTCGACGCCGGTGACGGTGCGGGCGGTGAAGCGGTCGCAGCCGATCGGGTCGGCGACGTGGACGGGGTGGCCGGCCGCGTTCGGGGCGGGGACGTCCAGCAGCGCGGGGTCGCGCAGCGGCAGCCCGTAGGCGGTGGCGGTCTCGCGGGCGACGCCGCGCATCGACAGGCAGTAGCCGCGGTCGGGGGTGACGGCGATGTCGAGCACCTCGTCGACGAGCTGGAGCAGCTCGATGGCGTCGGTGCCGGGCTCGTACTCGGGCGGCAGCACGATGATGCCGTCGGAGCCGTCGTCGCCCATGCCGAGTTCGTCGCCGGAGCAGATCATGCCGTGCGACTTCTTGCCGTAGGTCTTGCGCGCGGAGATCGCGAAGTCGCCGGGCAGCACAGCGCCGGGCAGGACCACGACGACCTTGTCGCCGACGGCGAAGTTGCGGGCGCCGCAGACGATCTCCTGGGGTTCGCCGGTGCCGTTGGCGTCGCCGACGTCGACGGTGCAGAACCGGATCGGCTTCTTGAAGCCCTCCAGCTCCTCGATGGTCAGCACCTGGCCGACGACGAGCGGGCCCTTGAGGCCCTCGCCGAGCCGCTCGACGGTCTCGACCTCCAGGCCGACGGCGATGAGCTTGGCCTGTACGTCACGGCCGGTCTCCGTCGCCGGCAGGTCGACGTATTCCCGCAGCCAAGAAAGCGGGACCCGCATCAGATCTCCATCCCGAACGGCCGGGTGAACCGGACGTCGCCCTCGAACATGTCGCGCATGTCTTCCACGTTGTGCCGGAACATCAGCATCCGGTCGATGCCGAACCCGAAGGCGAAGCCGCTGTAGCGCTCCGGGTCGACGCCGCAGGCCACCAGGACCTTGGGGTTGACCATCCCGCAGCCGCCCAGCTCGATCCAGCCCTCGCTGGAGCAGGTGCGGCAGGGGCGGTCGGGGTTGCCGACGGACGCGCCGCGGCAGACGTAGCAGACCATGTCCATCTCGGCGGACGGCTCGGTGAACGGGAAGTAGTTCGGCCGCAGCCTGGTCTTCATGTCCGGGCCGAACAGGGCGCGGACCATGTGGTCGAGGGTGCCCTTGAGGTCGGCCATGGTCAGGCCCTCGTCGACGGCGAGCAGCTCGATCTGGTGGAAGACCGGGGAGTGCGTGGCGTCCAGCTCGTCGGTGCGGTAGACGCGGCCCGGGCAGACGACGTAGACGGGCGGCTCGCGGTCGACCAGGGTGCGGGCCTGGACCGGCGAGGTGTGGGTGCGCAGCACGACGCCGGACTCGTCGTCCTTGGTGCCGTTGCCCCGGACGAAGAAGGTGTCCTGCATCTGGCGCGCGGGGTGGTCGGGCACGAAGTTGAGGGCGTCGAAGTTGAACCACTCCGCCTCGACCTCGGGGCCCTCGGCGATCTCGTAGCCCATGGCGACGAAGACGTCGGCGACCCGCTCCATGAAGGTGGTCAGCGGGTGCCGGGCCCCGGCGGGCGTCCGGTCGTAGGGCAGCGTGACGTCCACGGCCTCCTCGACGAGGACGCGGGCGTCGCGCTCGGCCTCCAGCTCCTCCTGGCGGGCCTTGAGCGCCTGGTTGACGCGGCCGCGTGCCTGGCCGACGCGCTTGCCGGCGTCCGCCTTGGCGTGCGGGGGCAGCGCGCCGATCTCGCGGTTGGCGAGAGCGAGCGGCGAGCGGTCGCCGGTGTGCGCGGCCTTCACCTCGCGCAGCGCGTCCAGGTCCCCGGCGGCGGCGATGGCGGCGAGCGCCTCGTCCGTGCGCCGGGCGATCTCTTCCGGTTTCAGGGCTTCGACCTCGACAGGGTCGTACGACTTATTGGGTGCGGACATCTCTTCCCGTGCTTCCGGTGGTCTGGCTTGGCTTGGCTCGCTTCGCCTCGGCGACTCGATCACACACGTCGGATGCCGAGCCCGCGCTGTGCCCGCGATGCTTGTGCGCCAAAGGTGCCAAAGGGCAAGTCTAAGGGGACGGCGGGTCCCGGTGCGCCGTGGGCGGGTCCCGTCCGCCCGCCGGTGCCCGGCCCGGGGGCCGTCGGCGGCGGGCGGTCAGGCCAGGAAGGCGGGGGCGGCGACGGGCAGGGTGAAGCGGAACGCGGCGCCGCCCGCCGGGGCCCGGCCGACGGTGATCGTCCCGCCGTGGGCCTCGACGATGCCCTTGACGATGTAGAGGCCCAGGCCCGTGCCCCCGCGTTTGCTGCCCCTCCAGAAGCGGGTGAAGACACGGCTCATCGACTCCTCCGGGATGCCGGGGCCCTCATCGCTCACCGTGACGGTCGTTCCGTCCTTCCCGGGCTCGCGCGGGCAGGGCGAGGGCTCGATCTCGATGGTGACCGTGCCCTCGCCGTGGCGGACCGCGTTCTCCAGGAGGTTCCCCAGGACCTGGTCGACCTTGTCCGGATCGGCCCACAGGTCGGGCAGCGGGCCGAGGGCGCGGATGAGGAAGCGGTCGGGGCGCTGGCCCGCGGTGGTCTGCGCCTGAACATGCCGGCGCACGGCCGCGATCATGTCGACGCGCTGCCGCCGCACCTCCAGCCGTCCGGAGTCGATGCGGGAGATGTCCAGCAGTTCGGCGATCAGCCGGGTGACGCGGTTGGCGTCGGCGTCGACGGTCTCCAGCATCAGCCGCTTCTGGTCATCGGTGAAGCGGTCCCATTTCTGGAGCAGGGTCGCGGTGAAGCCCTTGACGGAGGTCAGCGGGGAGCGCAGTTCGTGGGCGACGGTGGCGATCAGCTCGGCGTGGCTCAGTTCCGTACGGCGCCGGGCCTCCGTGCCGCGCAGGGTGATGACGAGGCGGCGGAGGGGGCCGCGGGGGCGGGTGCGGACGTAGCGGGCGGAGACCAGCAGTTCGCGCCCGCCGAGCAGCAGATTGCGCTCGGGCTGGCCGGTGCGGACGGCGAGGCCGCAGTAGGGGTCGGTCAGCCGCCACCAGCGGCGGCCCTCCAGGTCCTGGAGGGGCAGGGCCTCCTCCAGGAGCCGGCCGAGGGCGTCGCGGGGGGCGATGCCGGTGATCCTGGCGGCGGCGGTGTTGAAGCGGACGACGCGCCCGGCGGCGTCGGCGACGACCAGGCCGTCGGGCAGTTCCTCGGGGTCGATACCGTCCGGGGGCGGCGCTGGGGCCCCCGGTGTCCGGTCCGGCCCGCCGGACGTCGTCGCAGTCATCCCCGGTGCCCCCTTCCGCTTCCCGGGCAGGACACCCTACTAGGAACGGCGGGACGGGCCGCCGGTATCCGCCGGACGCCGCGGCGGGCGGTGTTTTCCGGCCGTCGGGCGGCGTTCAGCCCCGGGGGACGGCGCGGCAGCCGCCGGTCGTGCGCTGGGCGCGGGCCGAGGCGTAGAGGCAGACGGCGGCGGCCGTGGCGAGGTTGAGGCTCTCGGCGCGGCCGTGGATGGGCACCCGCACCACGGCGTCGGCGAGTGCGCGGGTCTCCTCGGGCAGGCCCCATGCCTCGTTGCCGAAGACCCAGGCGGTGGGGCCGCCCATGGAGCCGGCGTCGAGTTCGGCGTCCAGGTCGCGGTCGCCGGCGCCGTCGGCGGCGAGGATGCGGGCGCCCGCGCCGCGCAGTCCGTCCATGACCCGCTCGACCGGTACGCCGACGGCGACGGGCAGGTGGAAGAGGGAGCCGACGGAGGCCCGTACGGACTTGGGGTTGTAGAGGTCGACGGAGGCGTCGGTGAGGACGACGGCGTCGGCGCCCGCGGCGTCCGCGCAGCGCAGTACGGTGCCGGCGTTGCCGGGGTCGCGGACGTGGGCGAGGACGGCGATCAGCCGGGGGCGGGCGGCGAGGATGTCGTCGAACGGCGAGTCGAGGAAGCGGCAGACGCCGACCAGGCCCTGCGGGGTGACCGTCTGGGAGATGTCGGCGACGGTCCGGTCGTCGGCGAGGTGGCAGCGGACGCCGGCGGCGCGGGCGGCGGCGACGATCTCGGTGTGGCGTTCGGCGGCCTCGGCGGTGGCGAACAGTTCGACGAGGGTGGGGCCGTCGGCGGTGCGGTGGGCGACGGCCTCGCGGACGGCCTGCGGGCCCTCGGCGATGAACCGGCGTTCCTTGGCGCGGACGGCGCGGCGGGCCAGCCGCCGGGCGGCGGCGACGCGCGGGGAACGCGGGGAGATCAGCTCGGGGGTGCCCATGGACGGCGGCTCGCTTCTTTCGTTCGGTGCGGTGGACCGGGCGTGCGGTCCGGGTGAAACGGCGGCGGACCCGCAGGCCGGGGCCTGCGGGTCCGCCGGGTCACGTCGTCAGGCCGAGGGTCAGGCGGCGGCCTTCGGGGCGTTGACGTCGCTCGGGAGCGCCTTCTGGGCGACCTCGACCAGGGCGGCGAACGCGTTGGCGTCGTTGACCGCGAGGTCGGCGAGGATCTTGCGGTCGACCTCGATGCTGGCGGCCTTCAGACCCTGGATGAAGCGGTTGTAGGTCATGCCGTTGGCGCGGGCAGCGGCGTTGATGCGCTGGATCCACAGCTGACGGAAGTCGCCCTTGCGCTTCTTGCGGTCGTTGTAGTTGTAGACGAGGGAGTGGGTGACCTGCTCCTTCGCCTTGCGGTAGAGGCGGGAGCGCTGGCCGCGGTAGCCGCTGGCCTGCTCCAGGATCGCCCGGCGCTTCTTGTGGGCGTTGACTGCCCGCTTGACGCGTGCCACTTGTTAACTCCTTGTAGCGGGGCCGTGGTGGTCGTCACACGGCCCGGTTCGAATAGTCCCGGTCCTGTCCGCGCGCCGCCGTGTCAGGGGCGCGGCGGCTCACTTGCCGAGAAGCTTCTTGATCTTCTTGGCGTCGCCCGGGGCCATCTCGGCGTTGCCGGTGAGGCGACGCGTCACGCGGGACGACTTGTGCTCCAGCAGGTGGCGCTTGCCGGCGCGCTCGCGCAGCACCTTGCCGGAACCGGTGACCTTGAAGCGCTTGCTGGTCCCGCTGTGCGTCTTGTTCTTCGGCATGGCGCCGTTCTCTCCTCGTCAGTGGCGCCCCCGCCGGCGGGGCCGGCACACGGGGGCGTCATATGTATCGGTTGCAGTCCGGGGCGGGCGCCCCGGCGCAGGTCCGGGGCTCTCGCCCGGGGATCACGCCTCGGCGGACTCCTCGGCGGGGGTTCCGCCCTGGCGCTCCGCCTTGCGGGCGGCCTGCGCCTCGCGGGCCTCGGCCATCGCCTCGGTCTTCTTCTTGTGCGGACCGAGGACCATGATCATGTTGCGGCCGTCCTGCTTCGGGTTCGACTCGATGAAGCCGAGGTCCTCGACGTCGGAGGCGAGCCGCTGCAGCAGCCGGAAGCCCAGCTCGGGGCGGGACTGCTCGCGACCACGGAACATGATCGTGATCTTGACCTTGTCACCCTGCTTGAGGAACCGGACGACGTGACCCTTCTTGGTGTCGTAGTCGTGCGGGTCGATCTTCGGCCGGAGCTTCATCTCCTTGATGACCGTGTGCGCCTGGTTCTTGCGCGCCTCACGGGCCTTCATGGCCGACTCGTACTTGAACTTTCCGTAGTCCATGAGCTTGCAGACCGGCGGACGGGCGTTCGCCGCCACCTCGACGAGGTCGAGGTCGTACTCCTGCGCAAGCTCCAGGGCCTTGGCAAGCGGCACGATGCCGACCTGCTCGCCACTGGGACCGACGAGTCGCACCTCGGGGACACGAATCCGGTCGTTGATGCGGGGCTCGGCGCTGATGGATCCTCCTCGGTAGCACCACGCGACGGCCTGGCGGACTGCCGCGTAACGTCTGTTCGGTGTGACCAACCGCGCCGGCACATGAAAAACGCCCCGGACGGGACGCAGGCGGGGCTCCATCACACGGTTCAGGAACACCGCCGCGAATCACGCGGGGCGCAGCCGGACCAATGACCCGCCGACCGCGTGGTCGGACGGGTGGGAGAACGGAGCCTCCACTTGCGGGCCGGTCACTTCAGTGTCCGGCCGGTCGGAACACCAGAATACACGAGTCAAGAGCGGCGCCCCCACCCGCGCGCCGTCCCCTATCACCGGCCGGCGCGGGCCCCGCGGCCCCCGGGACTTAAGGTGGGGCGCATCCCCCTCCCCAGGAAGTGAAGCCCCAAGACATGAGCGACCACACCCCGCAGCAGCCCGGCGTCCCGCAGCCCGACGGGGCGGCGCGCCCCGACTTCGACACCATGACCCGTGACATCGCGGAGGTGCCGGCGGTCGAGGTGATCACCACGGTGGCGGTGCACCTGATGAGTTCGGCGGCGGTCAACCTCGGTCTGGCCGAGGACGGCGAGCGGCACAAGGACCTGGACGAGGCCCGCAAGCTCATCCACGCGCTGGCCGGTCTGGTCACCGCGAGCGCCACCGAGATCGGCTCGTACCACGCGGCGCCGCTGCGGGACGGCCTGAAGTCGCTCCAGCTCGCCTTCCGCGAGGCGTCGGTGGTGCCGGACGAGCCGGGCCAGGGGCCGGGCGAGAAATTCACCGGGCCCGTCTTCAGCTGAACGGGTGACGCGCGCGGGCCCCGGCCCGGGGAGAT
>NZ_JCANQV010000104.1:0-19480 GCF_059553635.1 Candidatus Streptomyces philanthi | reverse complement strand
TCGGACCTCAGCGTCCCTCGGCGCCCCACGACCGATCCGGCATTCCAGGGAGACCGCTCCACGGCCGGGCCGTACGGTGGTCCAATGCTTGATCCGACACCTCCCACCACGCCCACGGCCGTCGCCGCTTCCACCGAGCCCGAGGCACGGCCCGGCCCGCCGTCCTCCGGGGAGCGCCGCCCCGTCGCGGCGGTCTTCCGCGCGCTCGCGGCGCTGACCGGGGTCGCCGGCATCGTCCTGGACATGGTCGACTCCCACGACCTGGGCCGTCTCTTCAGTTACTTCACGATCCAGTCCAACATCCTGCTGGCCGTCGTTTTCGCCTTGTCCGCCCACCGTGCCTGGACCGGGCGTCCCGCCCTCTCCCCGCGGATCACCGGCGCGGCGCTGCTTTACATCTGCATCACAGGGCTCGTCTTCCACTTCGTACTGTCGAACGACTCCAGTGGCTTCTCGATGACGAGCCACCGCACCCCCCTCGAAACGGTCGCCAGCCAACTCCTCCACACCGCGACCCCGCTCGCCGCCGTCCTCGACTGGCTTCTCCTCACCGCCCCCGGCACCTTCCTGCTGCGCCACGCCGGGCAGTGGCTCGCCTACCCCTTCCTCTACCTCCCCTTCGCCCTCATCCGCGGCGCCCTCCTCGACCCCGGCACCGAAGGCCGCTACCCCTACCCCTTCCTCGACGTCGACCTCCACGGCTACGCGGGCCTCGCCACCAACGTCGTCGTCTTCGGCCTGGCCTTCTACGTCCTGGCCCTGGCCCTCACGTTCCTCGACCGCATACGCCCCCACGCCCGCGGCCCCCGGAGCCGGATGCCGTCCACCGGCTCCGGCCCGCTGGGCGGCTGACGCCGAGTTCCCTTGCGGCGCGATCCCGCGCGGATCACAGCAACGTGCCCCGTCACCGGCCCGCAAGCCGGTGACGGGGCACTGTCGTCAGCGCCGGTGCGGGGTGGTTACCGCACGAGGACCACGGAGTTGATGGGCGTCATGTCGTACGGCGCGGATTCGCCGACGCCCCGCATCACGACGGAGCAGCCGCCACCGCCGTTGTAGCCGTAGCAGAACTGGAACCCGGCACCGCCCGTCTGGTTGTTGACGATCACCCGGCTGCCGGTGACGTTCGACAGGTTGTGGGCGCCGTAGCTGTAGAAGATGTTCTTGCTCAGGATGCTGCCGTTCGTTTCACGGATACAGACCGCTCCGGACGGACAGGGCGTCGCCGCGCCGGCGCTGGGCGCCGTGGCGAGTCCGAGCCCCACGGCGAGCGACAGCCCCGCGGCGGATATCGCGATCTTGCGCATGTGGTGTTCCCCCCTTGCCTTGATGCCTCCGGTACCGAGCACCGTGCCCGCTGCGAGGGCGGTGCGTGGTACCGGAGAACGGGATGACGCGGGCATACAACCACGAGGCTGCTGGGCGTAGGAGTGGTTGTATGGCCAGGAGTCGATGCTTTCCGGACATCGACCCGATGTCCGACATTTGTACGAGAAAGCGTTTCAGTCAACGCAACGTGCTGCGCAAACACGTGTGAGGGGCCGGTTGCCGGAGGCTCGGCCCCTCTGCTGCTGCCTGGTGCCGCTGCCCCGGACGTGGAGGTTGAGGGACGGTGGCCGACCGGGCCTTCCCTGCGCGATGTTGAGTGACCGGCGGGTCCCGTGGTAGTGCTGGACGGTGAGATCAGCGCTGGTCAGAGGGGTGACGGCCGGTCCGGCAGGGGAGTGGCGACGCCCCCGGCCCGATAGGTGCCCTCGGGAGCCCGGCGTAGAATTCGGGCATGATCTTCATCGTCGTGAAATTTCCGGTAAAGCCCGAATGTGCTGATGAGTGGCTGTCCAAGGTGGACGCCTTCACCCGCGCCACCCGCGAGGAGCCCGGCAACCTCTGGTTCGAGTGGTCCCGCAGTGTGGACGACCCGAACACCTTCGTCCTCGTGGAGGCGTTCCAGGACGACGCCGCCGCGGCGCACGTCAACTCCGACCACTTCCGTGCCGCGATGGAGGAGATGCGACCGCTGGTCAGCCGCACTCCGGACATCGTCAGCACGACCATCGACGGCAAGAACGGCTGGGACAAGATGGGCGAACTCACCATCGGCTGAACTCTCCCGGCCACCGCCGCCGGTGAGGCGCCCCTACGGGCGTCCCACCGGCGGCGCTGTCATGTGCGGGCCGCTGAGGTGCCCGCGGTGCCGTGCCCCCGGCACCGCGGGCATGCGCGGGTCGGTGTACCACCACCGGCCCCGGCCCGGGTCACCGGTCGGAGACCTTGTGGACCGCGGTGTCGTCCGGTTCCACCCGCCGCCCGTCCGCGGAGAGCACTTCCAGTGCGCGGAGGGGATGCCCCTGCCGGCGGTCGACCAACTGTGAGTGCGGTTCGCCGGGAGCGAAGAAGTGCTGCTCGCCCCACTGCCGCAGTGCCACGATGACGGGGAAGAGGGCCTTGCCCTTCGGGGTCAGTACGTACTCGCGGTAGGCGCTGCCGTCCGAGGCGGGGACGGAGGCGAGGACGCCGCCGGCGGTCAGGGTGCGCAGGCGCGCGGCGAGGATGTTCTTCGCCACGCCGAGGCTGCGCTGGAACTCCCCGAAGCGCCGGCTTCCGTCGAAGGCGTCCCGCACGATCAGCAGGGACCACCAGTCGCCGATCGCGTCCACCGAACGGGCGACGGGGCATTCGCTGTCGTCGAAGCGTGTCCTGTTCACCATGGCGTCCCTCACTTCCCTGACGGTTGCAACATGCTACCAAGCGGGTTACCGTCGCCCAGTCGGTAGCAAGATGAAACCAGATGGGTGGGGGAGTGCTGATGCCCGGCAACAGTGAGGCCGTGACACGACGGGCCGGGGAGCGAAGCGGGGGAGGGGCCGCGTCCGTCCTGTCCCGTGGCGTCGTCGTCCTGTTCGCCGTCGCCTGCGGGGCCGCGGTCGCCAACGTCTACTTCTCCCAGCCGCTCCTGGTGACCATGGGCCACGACCTCCGCATGAGCCCGGCACTCGTCGGCAGCGTGGTCACCCTCACACATGTCGGATACGGGCTGGGACTCTTCTTCCTCGTACCACTGGGCGATGTCGCCGACCGCAGACGGCTCATCGTGACCCAACTGCTGCTCCTGGTAGTGGCGTTGGTCGTGGTCGCCACCGCCCGGACGGCGGCGATCCTGCTCGCGGGCATGGCCGCGACGGGGCTTCTCGCGGTCGTCACACAGACGCTGGTGGCCTTCGCGGCATCGCTGGCCCCGCCCGCCGGGCGCGGACGGGTCGTCGGCCTGGTCACCAGCGGCGTGGTCATCGGCATCCTGCTCGCCCGCACCGCCTCCGGCCTCATGGCCGATCTCGCGGGCTGGCGCTCCGTCTACCTCGCCTCCGCATCGCTCACCGCCCTGCTCTCGCTGGTCCTGTACCGCGTGCTGCCGCGCCACAGCGATGCGCCGCCGACGACCCTGCGCTACGGGCAGCTCCTGCGCTCCACGATCACCCTGTTCGCACGGGAGCGACTGCTGCGCCTCCGGGCCCTGTTCGGCCTGCTGATCTTCGCCGCCTTCAGCACCCTGTGGAGCAGCGTCGCGCTGCCGCTCAGCGAGGCCCCGTACTTCCTGCCCCACAGCGCGATCGGGGCACTGGGCCTGATCGGTGTCGCCGGCGCCCTGGCCGCGACCGTGGCGGGCCGCCTGAACGACCGCGGACTCTCCCGCCGGACCACCGGCATCGCCCTGGCGCTGCTCGCCGCCTCCTGGCTGCCCTTGTCCCTCACCCGCAGCTCACTGTGGGCCCTGGTCGTCGGGGTGATCCTCCTCGACCTCGCCGTACAGGCCGTCCACGTCACCAACCAGACCCTGATCTACGCCCGACACCCCGACGCGGGCAGCCGGCTGATCGGCGGATACATGGTCTTCTACTCGATCGGCAGCGCCACCGGAGCCCTCGCCGCCACCTCCCTCTACACGGCGGCCGGTTGGGGCGCCGTATGCGCACTGGGCGCCGCTTTCAGCTGCCTCGGGCTCGTCCTGTGGGCGTTCACCCGGCACGGCACCCCGGATGCCGCCGAGGCGACCTCTCGCGGCGAAGACTGAGCGCTGCCGCCGCACGCGGGGCGACGGGCGGGCCGCAGCCCATGGGGCCCGCCCGGTGCGGCGAGAGCGAGAGCGAGGACCGGTGGCCGGTGCACCCGAGCGGTTGGGTGTTCGTCGGCCGGGGAGGCGTACGCGACCGTCTTCGCACACCCGGGCCGACGTCGGACCGGCCATACCCACAGCCGACCTCCGGGAAAGCGCTCACCCGAGCCCGGTGCGTCCGGGACCATGAACCATGCGCCCGGACGACTGGCACCTCACCGAAGACCTCGACGACTTCCTCGCCCGAGCCTGGGAGACCCCGGACGGCACGCCCGTCTCCATGGCGGGCGCGACCCCGATGGTCGCCGGCCAGGTCCGGGTGGACCCCGTCCACACCCCGGCCCACTTCCGAGGCCGCGGCTACGCGGGCGCCGTGACGGTCGAGGTGAGCAGGGCCGCGCTCACCGCGGGTGCGACCGACGTCGTCCTGTTCACGAACCCGTACAACCCCACAAGCAACGCCCTGTACCAACGCATCGGATATGTCCCGTTCGCCGACTTCACCGGGTACGGCTTCTCCTGAGGTGCGCCGGAAGCCCGTACGGGACCGCGCGGTGACGGACGCGGCACGGTGAGTGCCCGGGGCCGGGCCCTGCCCCGGCGTGGCGAGGCTCCCCGAGCGGGACGGGGCCGAAGGGGTCACGATGGAAGCGTCCGTATGCGAGCCCGCTGGTCCATGAGAGGGGTGGGAGGTATGACGAATCCCTCCACAGTCCCGGGCGACAGCCCGCCGCCACCGCAGGGCGTCCCGGCCGAGGGTGAGGCTCTGGGGGTCCTGGCCAACCTCGGTTGGCAGGCGCTGTTCACCGTCGGTCTGGCGTCGATCGCGCTGGGCGTGGTCGTCCTGGTGTGGCCGGGCAAAACGCTGACCGTCGTCGCACTCGCCTTCGGCGTCTACCTGTTGGTCAGCGGTGTCTTCCAACTGGCCGGGGCCTTCGGCGCGCATGTGCCCGGACATCTGCGGGCACTGCACTTCATCACCGGCGCGATCAGCATCCTCCTCGGACTCATCTGCTTCCGGGGCACCCTGCAATCGATCCTGCTGCTCGCCCTGTGGATCGGCTTCGGCTGGCTGATGCGCGGCATCATGATGACCGTGGCCGCCGGTTCGGCCCCCCGGACGCCCGCACGCGGCTGGCAGCTGTTCCTGGGCATCCTCACCCTGCTCGCGGGCATCGTGCTGATCGTCTCCCCGTTCGGCTCGATCGCCGCACTCACCCTGGCGACCGGCATCATGGCCATCGTCCTGGGCATCGTCGAGGTGATCAACGCCATCCGGCTGCGCATCGAGGTCGGACGCGGCGCCAAGGGCACCCTCAGCCGGCACCGGCGGCCCCTGTTCCCGCCACGTCCGCGTCCGCAGCACTGACGTCCGGGGAAGGCCGGGGCCGTCACTTACGGGCCGTCACCCCGGCCCCCGCGGGCGAGCCGTGCGTGAAGCCCGCCGTCCGAGCCGTCGCGGCCGAGCCGGATCGACCGTCCCCGCCAGCGCTGCCGCAGCCAGCGGTCGTGACTGGCCAGCACGATCGCGCCGGGGCCGGTCCCCAGCGCCGCCTCCAGCTCGTCGCACAGCCGCGGCGACAGGTGGTTGGTGGGTTCGTCGAGCAGCAGCAACCGCGGCGGCCGCGCCACCAGCAGCGCCAGCGCGAGCCGCCGGTGCTGCCCGACCGAGAGCCGGCCGACCTGCTTGTCCAGGTCCGACTCGTGCAGCAGACCCAGCGAGCGCAGCGGTACCTTCTCGGCCCGCTCGGCGCCGACCGCCAGATCGTAGGTGTCCCGGACGGAGAGGTCCGGCCGGTCGAAAACGGTGTCCTGGGCGAGCAGCCCGACGGTCAGGCCGCGCCGCCGCCGCACCACGCCCTCGGGCGTGAGCCGCCCGGCGAGCACGGCCAGCAGCGTCGACTTCCCGGCCCCGTTCCCACCGGTGACCAGCAGACGGTCGCCCTCCGCCACCTCCGCGTCCAGCGGCGCGAGCCGGCCCGGAACCCGTACGGCGTCCAGGGTCACCAACGGGCCGGCGCCGTCCGCCGACGGAGCGGCGAGCGCCGTGCCCGCGAAGCGCAGCGGCCGCGGCGGCTCGCCGGCCTGTGAGCGCTCCAGCTCCGCCAGACGGCGGGTGGCGTCGCGCACCCGTCTGGCGATCTGGTTCTGCACCCGGCCGGCGCGGTGGCCGTAGCCCATCTTCTCGTTGTCGCGCGGCCCCCGGTCCGGCGCGACGCGGTGCGCGGTGACCTGCGCGGACACCCGCAGCGCGGCCAACTCCTCCTGCTCCTCGGCCCACCGCCGCTCCCAGCGTTCCCGTTCGGCACGCTTCGTGGCCAGATAGGAGCTGTAGTTGCCGCCGTAGCGGACCGGGCCGTTGAGCGCGGGATCGAGATCGATCAGATCCGTGCACACGGCGTCGAGAAACGCCCGGTCGTGGCTGGCAACCACGACGATCCCGGGCAGGCCGCACACCTGCTCCTCGACGAAGGCTGCGGCGCCGTCGTCCAGATGGTTGGTCGGTTCGTCCAGCAGCAGCGCGGAGGGCCGCCGGACCAGCAGCGCGGCCAGCGCCAGGCGGCCGCGCTGCCCGCCGGACAGCGATCCGAGCGTGCGGTCGTGCCCGAGGGCGCCGAGGCCGAGGCCGTCGAGTACGAGCACGGCGCGCCGGTCGGCGTCCCATGCCTCCCGGTCCTGGGCCCGTTCGAGCCGGTCGCCGTACGCGTCGAGCAGTCCGGTGTACCCGGGCGCGTCCTGCGCGGTCCGCGCGAGCCGCTCGGCGAGCCGGTCCAACTCGGCGAGGTCCTCCCGGGCTTCCCGCAGGGCGTCGTCGAGCACGTCGGCGATCGTCGTACCGGCGTCGTAGGGCATCTCCTGCTGGAGGAAGCCCAGGTCGGGCGGGCGGGTGACGCTTCCGGCGTCGGGCTCGTCCCTTCCGGCCAGCAGGCGCAACAGGGTGGATTTGCCGACGCCGTTCTCCCCGATCAGCCCGACGCGGTGGCCGGGCGAGACGGTCAGGGAGACACCGTCGAGCACCCTCCGGGCGCCGAGGGTGCGGACGAGGTCGTGGGCGAGCAGGGCAGGGTGGGGCATGGGGTCCGTCCCGGTGATCGGTGATCGGTGATCGGTGATCGGTGCTCGGTCCGCGGGGCGGGGGCCTCGGACGCGGACCAGGTCGGCATGTCGGCGACTCACACCTCGGGGGCCCCGGTCTCCTTCAGCTCGCCGTCCGCCAGCCGCAGCCACCGGTTCACGCCGATCTCCCGGAGGAACCGCTCGTCGTGGCTGACCACCACGAAGGCACCCCGGTAGGAGTTCAGGGCGCTCTCCAGCTGGCCCGTGCTGACCAGGTCCAGGTTGTTCGTCGGCTCGTCCAGGAGCAGCAGGTGCGGGGCCGGTTCCGCGCACAGGACGCAGGCCAGGGTGGCGCGCAGCCGCTCGCCGCCGGAGAGCACGCCGACGGGCAGATGGGCGCGGGCACCCCGGAAGAGGAAACGGGCGAGCAGGTTCATCCGCTCGGCCTCCGGCCGCTCCGGGGCGAACCCGGCGAAATTCTCGGCCACCGTACGGTCCGGGTCCAGCAGGTCGAGGCGCTGCGAGAGGTAGGCGATCCGGCCGTCGGCCCGCTTGATGTCCCCGTCGTACGGGGCGAGGTCGCCGTGGAGCAGACGCAGCAGGGTGCTCTTGCCGGCACCGTTGGGGCCGGTCAGCGCGATGCGTTCCGGGCCCCGGACGGTCAGGTCGACGCCCTGGCCGGCGAACACCTCCGTGTCGCCGAGCCGGACGCGGAGCCGCTCGCCGAGAAACAAGGTGCGTCCGGCCGGGACGTCGGTGTCCGGCAGGTCCAGCGTGATGCGCTGCTCCTCGCGCAGTGCGCGCCCGGCCTCGTCCAGCCGGGCCTTGGCCTCGCTGACCCGCCCGGCGTGCATCTGGCCGGCCCGGCCCGCGGCCTCCTGCGCGCCGCGCTTCATGGTGCCGGCGAAGATACGGGGCAGACCGGCGTTCTTCAGGTTGCGGGCGGCGTTGCTCTGCCGGCGTTCGGCGCGCTCGCGGGCCTGCTGCATCTCCCGCTTCTCCCGCTTCAGTTCCTGCTCGGCGTTGCGGACGTTCTTCTCGGCGACCTCCTGCCCGGCCCGCACGGCCTGCTCGTACTCGGTGAAGTTGCCGCCGTGGAAGGAGAGTTCGCCCCGGTGGAGTTCGGCGATGCGCTCCATGCGGTCGAGCAGGGCGCGGTCGTGGCTGACCAGGAGTAGGCAGCCGCTGAAGCCCTCCAGCACGTCGTAGAGCTTGTGCCGGGCGTCGAGGTCGAGGTTGTTGGTGGGCTCGTCGAGCAGCAGTACGTCGGGCCGCTTCAGCAACTGGGCGGCGAGACCGAGGGAGACGATCTGGCCACCGCTGAGGGTGCCCAGGCCGCGGTCCAGGGTGAGGTCGGCGAGGCCGAGGCGGTCCAGCTGGGCGCGGGTGCGTTCCTCGATGTCCCAGTCGTCGCCGATGGTGGTGAAGTGCTTTTCGTCGACGTCCCCGGACTCCACCGCGTCGATGGCCCGGACGACGGCGTCGACGCCCAGCACCTCGGCGACGGTGAGATCGCTGGTCAGGGGGAGGTTCTGCGGGAGGTGGCCGAGGGTGCCGGCCACGGAGACCGACCCGGTGCCGGGCCGCAGGTCACCGGCGATGAGCTTGAGCAGCGTGCTCTTGCCGGTGCCGTTGGGGGCGACGAGGCCGGTGCGGCCGGAGCCGAGGGTGAAGGACAGGTCCTGGAAGACGGGAGTGTCGTCGGGCCAGGCGAAGGACAGGTGGGAGCAGACGACGGAAACGCCGGACATGGAGGTGACCTCGTGAGGAGGGAGGCAGAGCTGACACTGCTGCCTCGGCGGGCGCAGACAGGAGGAAGGAGGAACGACAACGAAGCCACGACGGCGGCGCTTCCACGCACCGGCCGGTGGCCTGTCGGGCCCGGGTATCACCCGGAGATGTCGTCGTCCACCACCATGTCCGGTCTCCTCAACTCAACGCACGATCAAGGTCTGGCCGCCATCCTAGCAGCGGGCGGCGAGCGCGGCGAAGGCATAAAACCGACCGTGGGCCAGGCGGGACCACCGACCGGACGACGGGCCGGGAAGGCGCCCGGATACGCGTCCGGCACGGGCAAGCGGCGCCCCGTCCGGTAACCGATGCGCTGACTGTTCGGCACCGTCCCGTCTCTGATAGTTGTTGCGGAGGGGTACGGGCGCAGGCCCGTAGCGGTGTCCGGCGGCACCGCAGGGAGGACGTACATGAGCACCACCACTCGGGACGAGGTCCTCGCCGTCGAGCAGAAGGCGGTGGACCACGCGTACGACTGCTACCGCGCGCGGCTGGCCGAGATGAGCGGGAAATCGGCGGCCATGGCGTCGGCGAGCGGCAAGGACGGCATAGCCAACCGCTTCGAGGCGGAGGCGCGTGCCGCCGCCTATGGGGGGCTCGGTGACGAGGCCCTGGTCGTCGCCCGCGTCGACGTGCCGGAGGAACCGGGCGCGGAGCCCCGCCCCTGGTACATCGGGCGCCGCGGGGTGCGGGACGACGCGAACGAACCGGTGGTCCTGCTGTGGACCAGCCCGCTGGCGAAGAAGTGGGCACAGGCCCGGCCCGAGGACCCGGGCGAGGTGGTGCTGCGGCGCCGGCTGCGGTGCGTACAGCGGGTCGTGGAGGGGTACTTCGACGAGATCGCTCCGCAGGGGGCCGGACCCGCTCCCGCGACCGTCCCGGAGCCCCGGCCGGCCGACGGCGGCAGCGCGGCGGACAAGCCCGACGAGGCCCGCACCCCGGCACGGGCGGAGCGCCGCGCGCCCGCCCCCACCCCCGGCGACCTCGTCCGGCGCGTGCGCAGGAAGCCGCTCCAGCCGGACGACTTCCTGCTGCGGGAACTCCAGCGCTCGCGCGGCGGCCGCATGCGGGACATCGTCGAGACCATCCGCCGTGACCAGATGGACCTGGTCACCGGGTCCCCCTCGGACGTCCTCGTCGTGCAGGGCGGGCCCGGCACCGGTAAGTCCGCGGTCGGTCTCCACCGCGTGACCTGGCTGGTCAACAACGGCCACTTCACGGCCCAGGACATCCTCGTCATCGGCCCCCACCAGCGATTCCTCGACTACGTCGGACAGGTCCTGCCCACCCTCGGCACCCGGGACGTCAACACCGTCCAACTGGACCGCCTGTGGGAGGGAGAGATCCTCGGAGCGGACTCCCCGCAGGCCCGGCTGGTGAAGTCGGACGAGCGCATGGCCGCCGTCCTGCGGCGCCGCGTCGAGCACGACTACCGGCCCCAGGCCCTCGACGGGCTCACCGCCGTCCCCGCCTTCGAGGGCGACGAGCCCGCGGTCGTCGTCACCGCGGGCAGTACGACCCTGCGCGTCCCGCGGTCCGAGGTCCTCGCGCTCCTCGACCGGGCCCACGACAGCGACGGGCCCTACCGGGAACGCCGGGACCGCTTCCGGGGCCTGCTCGTCGACCGTCTCCTCCAGGAACTCGCCGTCGTCGCGCCCCGGCGCGGGCAGGCCGGAACCATCCGCCGCGACCTGGAACGCAACCGCCGGGTCGAGCGCCTCGTCGACCGCGTCTGGCCGTCACCGGGCCCCCGGGAGGCGCTGCGCAGCCTCTACGACTCGCCCGACCTCCTCCGTGCCTGTGCCGACGGCATCCTCGACGAGGACGAGCAGACGGCCCTGCGACGCGCCCGCGCCGCCACCGCCGACGCCGACCCGTGGACCCTCGACGACCGCGTCTGCCTCGAAGAACTCCGGCTCCTCATCAGCGGGGACACCCCACGGCGCTACGGGCACATCGTCGTCGACGAGGCACAGGACCTCACCCCCATGCAGGCCCGCGCACTGCGGCGGCGCTGCGCGGCGGGCGGCTCCATGACCGTCCTGGGCGACCTCGCGCAGGCGACCGGCCCCCACGTCCCGGAGAGCTGGGACCGCACCGGCGCGCTCCTGTCCGACCACGGTGACTGGCGGGTGGCCGGGCTGAACACGAGCTATCGCGTCCCCGCCGAGATCATGGAGTTCGTCGCCCCGCTCGCGCGGGCGGTCGCCCCGGACCTGCCCTACCCGCAGGCCGTGCGGGAGGCGGGCGAGGACGCCGTGCGGACGGTGGCGACCGAGCCGTGGAAGCTCCTCGACGACACGGTCACCCACGTGACCCGCCTCGTCGGCACCAGCGACGGCAGCACCCTCCGCTCCGTCGCCGTCATCGTCCCCGACGACTCGGACTGGCTGGACGCGATCAGCCGCAGGATCGACGCACACGGCGGCATCGGGGCGCAGCACCGCGAGGCGGTGTCCGTCCTGGCCGCCGCCCAGGCCAAGGGCATGGAGTACGACCACGTCCTGGTCGTCGAGCCCGCCACCATCGCCGACCGCGGACCCGCCGGCCTGCGGCAGCTGTACGTGGCCCTGACCCGCAGCACCCAGAGCCTGACCGTCCTGCACACCGCGCCGCTCCCCGAAGCGCTCGTCGGCTCCGGGGACGACGGGGACGCGGCGGAGCGCGGTGCCCGGCCGGACGACGCGGGGGAGCGGCTGCCCCGGATCGGCACGGACATCAGGGTCGAGGTCGTGGGCCGGGCCCCCGGAGGCCGCTTCAAGGTCAAGCCGCTGTCCCCGGTGGTCGAACGGCCGCTGGTCCTCACCGTCCGCCACGGGTCGGTCCTTCCGCGGCGGGGCGACGAGCTGGACTGCTGGGTGTTCGCCAACGAGACGAACCAGACCGTGCTCGCCGCCGACCAGCGCGGCCGGTCACCCGTCTCGGAGCGGATGGCGGGGCGCTATGTTGCCGCACTGGACGTACTCGGCGAGCTGACCGGCGACGACGGTGACGTCCCGGACGCGCGCGGCCGCCTCTCCGAGCTCCAGGGGATGGCCCACCGTGTCCTGCGGCGCGACCAGGCCGACTGGGTCGACGTCCTGCACCTGCTCGGCGACCCGGGCCGGGACGAACTGGGCGTACTGCGGGACCTCGCCGCGACGACCCACCGCGCCCTCAAGGACGGCACGTTGGACACCGGCCGCCTCAAGGAAGACCTGGCTGCCTCCGGTTGGGCGGCGCCGCTCGCCGCGGCACGACGGGCCCTCCAGGCCCGCTTCGCCGACGGGGCAGGGCAGAACGACGACGCCGCCCCCGCCGCCCCGCGGCACCCCGAGCAAAAGGACGAGACGCAGATGACCACCGCGGACACCACCTCCGCCGCACCGGCCCCGACCGCCAAGGAGGGCTTCCTCCGCGCGTTGGAGGCCGCCGCCGAAGCCGACCGTACGTGCAAGAAGCACGAGGCGATCCGCCACGCGCTGAAGTCGTCGCTGCTCTGGGCGGACCTCCAGCCGGCCGACTCACCGGTCGTCGACGTCAGTTGCGTCACCGAGCGCGGTCTCTTCCTCTACGAGGCCCTGGGGGCGGGCTGCTCCGCCTACCCGGCCCTCCGCTCCGGCGCCACCCGGCTGCTGGAGATCAACCACACCCTGCCCGCACCGGCCGACGCCCTCTACCTCGTCCTTCCCGAGCCGCCCGCCGACGACTGGTCCGCGGACACCGTCCGTGACGTCTTCGGCGTCCACGTCATCTGGCGGACGCCGGGAGGATGGCGCGGGGAGAACACGGACATCGTGTCGGGCTCCTCCGGGGCATGACGCCGCCGGGGGAGGAAAACCGGGCCGGACGCTTCGGCGGTCGCCGGTGAGCGGCGGGAATTTCTCTTCCCGTGCCGTGGCGCGGGTCATTTTTTGAGCCACTGATCATTTTGGCGGCGGTGCCCGGCCGGGACGCCGGCCGGGCCGTCACCTCGGGCGCACACCAGGGAAGACGGGGCCGCAAGATCGCTTTTTGGTTGTGAACCAGCCAGACGGTGCATGCAATATTGTCCAAGTAAACGTGGTCATCTACAGTCGTCGTTCGTTGGGCCGAGTGCACCCGAAAATCCCCGAGGTCATCCGATGAGCCTTGAGCAGGCTTGCGTCCAAAACTTGGGAGATCCATGAGGTCAGCAGAAGGGGTTGCCTTAGTCGACGTCACACTGAGGGACGGGGGCTACGTCAACAAGCATTCCTGGACCGTGCAGCAGGCGAAGAAAGTGGTCCAGGGCGGTGTGGCGGCGGGAGTTCCGTTCATCGAAGTGGGTTATCTGCGCCCGCAAAGGCATGACACCGACGGCGAAACACTGCCGTCCGCATCGTGCCCGCCCCACTATCTGGAGGCATTGCAGACCTGCCTTTCCGGCAAAAACGCGGCAGGAACGGGCCTCGTGGTGATGGCCCACATCAAGGACGTGTCACCGGCCGGCCTCGCGGAGCTCGCCCGCTTCGGGGTGCGGCTGGTGAGGATGCCCGTGTCCCCGCTGTCGGTGCGGGAACTGGCGCCGTACGCGGACGCGGCGCACGCCGCGGGCATGGCGTTCGCCACCAATCTCATCCGGGTCAGTGAACTCGACGAACGGGACGTCGTCGCCGCGGCGAAGCACGCGGAGAGCATCTCGACGGACCTCTTCTATCTGGCCGACTCGAACGGCAGCATGTTTCCGGACGACGTCGCCAGGGTCGCCGGACGGGTGCGGGAAGAAGTTTCCGTCACCCTCGGATTTCATCCGCACGACGGCATCAGCATGGGTTTCGCCAATGCGCTCGCGGCGTTACGGGCAGGTTTCGGTTACGTCGACGCCTCGCTCTGCGGCATGGGAAAGGGCGGCGGAAATCTTGCCCTGGAACTCGTCGCGGCCTATCTTCATTCGCGTTCCCTGGGAGAATTCTCGATCGTTCCTCTCGCGGACGCCGCGGCGGAGGCACTGGCCCCGTGGCAGGGTGGTCAGATCCGCACCCGGTGCGAATCGATCGTGAGCGGAATGCTGGATCTCAACCTGGAGCGTCTGGCATCCCTCAAGAACAAGGGGACCGGCTCGCTCCTCTCGATCTTCGACGACGCACGGGCCCTGTGCTGAACCGTTCCTCCCGGGACCAGCACGGGGCGTCGCCTCTCCTTTCCGACCGTTCTCATGCCGAAGGGGCATCCATGGCACACAGCGCGTTCATCGACGAGCTCGAAGGCATCATCGCGGAGCGCAGGAAGACGACCAGCCCGCTCTACCAGACCATTCTGGAGGGCAAGGCCACCCAGCGGCTGCTCCAGACCTTCGTCATCCAGCGCTGGCCCATCAAGAGCTGGTGGACCCGCAACCTGATGGGCGTCGGCATGCGCGCCGACGACCTGGACCTGCGCCGCTCCTTCATCGAGAACGCCTACGAGGAGGAGACCGGCGGCCTGACCAACTCCAAGCGGCACGTCGAGACGTTCGAGGACTTCGGGCGCGCCCTCGGCGTCGACCCCGCCACGCTGGCGCAGGCCGAGCCGTTCCCGGAGACCCTCGCGGTCATCGAACACAACAAGAACGCCTGCAACAACACCAACGTCCACTTCACCGTCGGCGCGGCCTCCGTACTGCTGCTGATGGAGGGCCAGCCGCCGATCA
The DNA here is from genome assembly GCF_059553635.1 of Candidatus Streptomyces philanthi. Taxonomy (NCBI): domain Bacteria; kingdom Bacillati; phylum Actinomycetota; class Actinomycetes; order Kitasatosporales; family Streptomycetaceae; genus Streptomyces; species Candidatus Streptomyces philanthi. The sequence continues at coordinate 4,892 of NZ_JCANQV010000104.1, read as the reverse complement.
CCAACAGCCGCGGCCACAGCATGATGGCCGTCATGCGGGACGTGTACCGGCTCCCGCGGTGGGGCTACGAGTTCTTCGTCCACCACGCCTCCAGCGACGCCGACCAGGAAGGCGTCAGCGAACTGGAGGACGAGCACACCGAGCCGCTGCGGGAACTGCTGACCCGCTACTGCGACACCCCGCAGCGCCGCGCGGACGCCAAGGCCGGCCTGATACGCGCCATCGAACTGCGCCACGAGCACTTCGACGCGATCCTGGAGCGCGCCTACGACCCCGCGGAACCCGTCTTCGTGTACTCCGACGGCGGCGAGGGCTGACCGACCGGCACACCGGACGGTGTCCTGAACGAAAGGAGTCGGTGTGGCCGACTATCCGCAGGTGTTCTTCCGCGACCGTTGGGTGACCAGGGACGAGGCGGTGGTGCCGGTCGGCAGTCTGGCACTGCGCTACGGGTTGTCGGTGTTCGAGGGGATCAGGGCCTACGCCCCGGTGGGCTCCGGCGGCCCGGCCCGGCCGTTCCTGCTGCGCGAACACCTCGACCGCATGGCGGCGTCACTGCGCGGCATGCGGTTCCCCGACCCGGGCCTGGACCGGCTGCCCGGGGTGATCGACGAACTGATCGCCCGGAACGGTATCCGCGAGGACGCGTATGTGCGGGTGGCGGCCACACCGCTCAACTCCGGCCTGCTGGGCGATCCGGCCGTCCCCGAGCTGAGCGTGACGGCCGTCCCGATGGGACGCAAGAAGTGGCTCGCCGACAACCGGTCGATGCGGCTGTGCGTCAGCCGCTGGCAGCGGGGGCACGACGCCGTGCACCCGCCCGCCGCCAAGAACATCGCCAACTACGCCGGCCCCCGGCTCGCCTGGCAGGAGGCGCGGGAGGCCGGGTACGACGGCTGTGTGCTCACCAACCGCCACGGACGGCTGTCCGAGGCACCCACCGCCGCCCTCTTCCTGGTCCGCGACGGAGTGCTGAGCACCCCCGCGCTCTCGGAGGACGTCCTGCCGAGCATCACCCGCGCCTGGGTCCTGCGGACCGCCCACACCCTCGGACTGCCCGCCCGGGAGACCACACTCACCCGCGAGGACGCCTACGCGGCGGACGAGGCGTTCCTGTGCGGCACCGGCCTGGAGTTCGCCCCCGTGACCTCCTTCGACCGGCGTCCGGTCGCCGTCGACGGGCCCGGTCCGGGACCCGTCGCGCGCAAGCTGATCGCCGAGTACTTCCTCCGGGTGCGCGAACACGACCGGGCGGACGACGACCTCCGTGGGAAGGCGGCCGATGGCATCCCCCGCTGAGACCACCACCGGCACCCGGCACACCGACGGCCCCGAAGCGGAGACGGGGCTCGTCGACTGGGACACGGCCCTGGACGTCGCCGGCCGGCTGGCCGCGGCCGGCGCACCGCTCGACGCGTCCGTACGGCGGGCGCAGGAGGAACTGCCCGTCTTCCGCAACCGTGACTACCCGCTCTCCCCGCTGCCGCTGTTCCTCCGCGGGACGGCCATGGCGCGCACCGGCCGCCGCCTGGAGGCGTATGTGCGGCTGCTGCGCAAGACCATGGCGCTCTACCTGGAGAGCGCCGGGATCCGCCGCTGGTACGGGCTGCCGCCCGCCACGGACGCGCTGATCGCGGCGGAGGCGCGGGCACGCGCCGGGGGAGGGCTCCCGGAGATCGGCGTCTGCCGCCTCGACGGCTTCCTCGAACGGGGCAGCGAGCGCCTGCGGCTCCTGGAGAACAACGCCGACGCGCCCGCCGGCACCCTGTTCACCTCACGCATCCACACCGTCGTGAGCACCGCCCTCCGGGAGACGGGCATCGCGCTGCCGCCGCACGCGGACCGCACCGCGCCCCGGGACGACGCCCTCCTGGACGCGCTCGCCCCGGGCCTGGAGCACGCCCGCCGCCAAGGACGTACCCCCGTCCTCGCCGTACTCCAGCCGCGTGGCGCGGAGAACCGGGAGAGCCGGGAGATGACCGGTGTCTTCCGGGCCCGCGGCATCGACACCCTGGTCGCCGACCCCCGCGAGATCACCGCCTCGGGGGGCCGCGCCCGGGTGGCCGGACGCGCCGTCGACGCCTGCTGGAACAAGGTCAACACCGTCGCCTGGCAGCGGCTCACCGAGGACGACCCGCAGCTGGCCGACCGCTGGTCCCGGGTGCTCGCCGACACCGACCTGCACCACGTGAACTCCTTCCTCGCCCGCTACGTGGCCGAGAGCAAACTCACCCTCGCCCTCGTCCAGGAACCGGAGTTCGCCGGGCACTTCGACGCGGCCGAGCGGGAACTGGCCGCCGGACTCCTCCCGTGGACCCGCCGGCTGCGGCCCGGCACGGACACGGCGGAGCGGGTCCTGGAGAGCCAGCACGCGTTCGTGCTCAAGGAGCCCTACGACATCCGCGGCGACGGCGTCGTCATCGGCCGCGCCACCGACCGGGGCGAGTGGACCCGCGCGGTGGACCGGGCGCTGCGGGCGGGCGGCGTCGTCCAGCGCTATGTGCCGCCCGCGTCCTACCCGGTGCTGCGCACACAGGGCCGGCCGGGCATCGTGGCGATGCCGGTCAGCCTCGACACCTATCTGCTGCGCGGCGAGGTCGCCTGCCACGGCTCCAAGGCGAGCCTCCAGCCGCGCGTGAACATCTTCCAGGGCGGCCAGAAACTCGCGGTCCATGTGACCTCGGACAGCACGGCGACAGGGGAGGGCACGGGTGACTGAGGAGCAGCAAGAGGCACGGCAGCCGCTGGAGATGACCGTCGGGCGCGTCACCCTGCGCCTGGTGACCGCCCGGCTCACCCACCCCTTCGAGAACCGGTGGCAGCGCTACCACACCTGGACCAAGTTGCAGGTCGAGGTGGAGGGCGGCGCCGGCGGACACGGCGGTGTGGGGCGGTCCGAGTGCAGCGCCATGGAGACACCGTTCTACAACTACGAGACCATCGAGACCGCCTGGTACGTCATCGAACGGTTCCTCGCCCCCATGCTGCTGGAGGCCGGCACCGCCGACCCGGCGTCCTGCCTGCGGCTGTGGCGGGACGTCAACGGCCACGAGGAGGCCAAGGCCGCCGTCGAGACCGCGCTGTGGGACCTCCAGGCCAGGCTGCGCGGCCGGCCGCTCTGCGAGGAACTGGGCGGCAGCGTCCGCCCGGTGCCCGCCGGGGCCACCGTCGGCATCGAACCGACCGTCGGCGAACTGGTCGAGAGCGTGGGCCGGGCGGTACGGACCGGATACCGCAGGGTCCGCGTGAAGATCCGGCCCGGCTGGGACCACGAGCCCCTCCGCGAGGTCATCGCGGCCTTCCCCGGCCTGCCCGTGATCGCCGACGCCAACGCCGCCTACGACGAGACACACCTGACCGAACTGACCCATCTCGACGACCTGGGCCTGCACGCCCTGGAACAGCCACTGCCACGCGAACTGCTCCCCGCCACCGCCGAATTACAGCGCCGGATGCGGACCCCCGTCTGCCTGGACGAACAGGTGCACTCGCTGCGCGAGGTGCGCGAGGCCGCCGAACTGGGCGCCTGCCGGATGGTGAACATCAAGGTCGGCAGGGTCGGCGGGATCGGTGAGGCGCTGCGCATCCACGACTTCTGCGCCTCGTCCGGCATCCCGGCGTTCGTCGGCGCCAAATGGGACCAGGGCGTCGCCCGCTGGACGAACATCGCCGTCGCGACGCTGCCGAACATGACCGAGCCCAGCGACGTGGGCCCCAGCGACACCTACTACCTCGACGACGGCGTCACCCCGCGCGTCACCTTCCACACACCGGGCTGGGTGATGCCCGGCGACCGGCCCGGTACGGGCGCCGAACCGACCGGGACCCTCCGCGTCGAACGGGAGACCCGGCTGACGAAAGGCGGCCTCACATGACGTCCGCACAGATCCTCACCGAGCTGGCCGAACACGGCACCAGCACCGTCAGCGACGCCCTCGACCTGCTGGGCCGCGGCGGGACCGGCCTGCCGGGACTGCGGCGCGCCTCGGGCACCGGACCGGTCGCCGGACCGGCGTACACCCTGCGGTACGAGCGGGTCGGGCCGGGAGTCCCGGGCCCGGCCGGCGAGTTCCTGAGCGAGGTGCCCCCCGGGTCGGTCGTGGTGGTCGCCAACGACGGCCGCACCGACTGCACCGTCTGGGGCGACCTCCTCAGCACGGCGGCCGTGCGCGACGGCATCGCCGGCACCGTCATCGACGGCGTCTGCCGGGACGTCGCCGCCATCCGCGACACCGGCTACCCGCTGTGGAGCCTCGGCACGTACATGAAGTCGGGCAAGCACCGGGTGCGGCTCGCGGCCGTACAACAGACCGTCACCGTCCGCGGGGTGCGGATCGCCCCGGGCGATGTGGTGGTCGGCGACGACTCCGGGTGCCTGACCGTACCGGCCGAAGTGGTGGAGCGGACGGCGGAGCAGGCGCGGCGGGTGGCCGGGATCGAGGAGGCCATCCGCGCCGACCTGGCGGCCGGGCGGTCGCTGGCCGAGGCACGGGCCCGGCACGGCTACAACGACCTCGGGCTGGTACCGCGGTGAGCGGCGGCGCCGTACGGCCGCGGGCCGCGGTGGCGGGGCTGGTGCACGAGTCCAGCACGCTGATGGTGGAGTACCTGGGCACCGCCGCGTACTCCGCGTTCTCCTGCCACACCGGACCGGAGATCATCACCGAGTTCACCGGCACCGCCACCGTCACCGGCGGCTACCTCGACGCCTGCGCCACGGCCGGGGCCGAGGCACGCCCGGTGTTCCACGCCCGCGCCGAGCCCGGCCCGGCCGTCGGCCCCGACGCCTACCGGGCGTTGGAGGAGCGGCTGCTGACCGGGCTGCGCGCCGCGGGCGGCTGCGAGGTGGTGCTGCTGGACCTGCACGGCGCGGGGGTGGTGGCCCCGGACGA
>NZ_JCANQV010000103.1:0-19501 GCF_059553635.1 Candidatus Streptomyces philanthi | reverse complement strand
GGCGACACCGGGCGGCGGTAGCGCACCTCCGGCACGGGCACCCCGTCCACGACATCGGTCTCCTGCGCACCGTCCGGCACGAAACCGGCCCGCTCGTAGAACCGCCGGGCGCGGACGTTGTCCCGCAGCACCCACAGGCACAGCGCGCCGAAGCCGGCCGCCCGCGCCCGCTCCAGCACCCGCTCCGTCAGGGCGCGGCCGACACCGGTCCCGATGCGCTCCGGGGCGACGTACAGGGCGCGGACCTCCCCCATGGGACCGGTGAGGCCGGGCTCCCGGGCCGGGCCCAGGCACGCCCAACCGACCACCTCGCCGCCGTCCTCCGCGACCAGATCGGTGACCCCCTCCGGCCGCAGCGCGCACCGCGTGCGGTGCCGCCCGGCGTCCTCCGCGACGCTCAGCGCCTCCAGATGCGCCCGCGGCATCAACCCGTCGTACGCCGCCCGCCAGCCCCGCACCCGCACCGACGCCACCGCCTCGGCGTCGGCCGGTGTCATCTCCCGTATGCGCACCCGCGCCGTTGATCCGTTCATGACCGGAGGCTAGGTGCCCCAGGTGGTGACCGCACGCAAAAAAATACGCGCCACGGACCCTCGCGGCGGCTGTGCCGAAGCCCTCCGTACGGGCGGTCGGCAGGGCTAGTGTCATGAGTGACCGGCACCGGGTATCGGCGTGGGGGACGTGGATGATCGAGTTGGCCAGTGTGATCAGGGACCTGCGGGCGGAGTTGGAGCAGGCGGTCGTCGCGGCGGAGGGTGAGGCGCTGCGCTTCGAGTTGGGGACGATCGATCTGGAACTGTCGGTCGCGCTGGAGCGGACCGGGCACGCGGAGGCGAAGGTACGGTTCTGGGTGGTCGAGTCCGGCGCGGACGCGGCGGTGAACGCCACCTCGACACAGACGATCAAACTGGCTCTGCGGCCGGCCCTCGAAGGATCGCCCCACCCGCCGTTCGTCTCCGGCCGCGCCGGCCGGAACGAGCAATGAGCACGCCGGGAGCACCCGGACCGGACGAACTCGACGTACGGCGCGTCGTCCAGGTCGTCATCACCCGGCGCGGGGGCGAGCAGTGGCGAGGATCGGGTTACCGCGTGAGCGGGGACGCGGTACTCACCGCCGCGCACGTGGTGCGGGACGCGGTCTCGGTCACGCTGCGCTTCCTCACCGAGGACGGTGAGGTCATGGAGGTGTCCGGCGAGCCGGAGCCTTTGTGGGAGGACTCCGACGTCGATGTCGCGGTCCTCAAGATCCCGGACGACGCGGGCGGCGGTGGGCTCCGTGCGGCCGAGGTCCCGCCGGTGCGGTTCGGCCTCATCACCCGGCCCGTGGACTGCCAGACGCTGGGGTTCCCCAAGTTCAAGTTACGCCCCGACCTCGCGTCGTCGGAGCTCAACAGGGCCGGGTGGTACCGGGATTCCCACCACGCGCAGGGCACGACCACGCCGTGGGCGGACCTGCGCACGGGCACCCTGGAGATCTCCGTGGGCGCCCCGGGACCCGACCCGGAGGGCCGTTCCCCGTGGGAGGGGATGTCGGGAGCCGCGGTGTGGAGCGGCGGCTGCCTGATCGGAGTGGTCAGCGCGCATCACCTCACCGACGGAGCCGGCAGGCTTACGGCGAGCCGGGTGCAACGCTGGTACAAACGCCTTCCCCAGGAACAGATCGATGAACTGGGCGAGCTGATCGGCCTGCCGGCCCGCGCCGTCCACCTCACGCGGCTCCCACCGCCGCCGCCCCACCCACCGCCGGCGGAGGACGACCCGGTCGAGGCCCTCGCCGGCGAGGTGTCCAGGCAGTGGCGCAAGGAGGAGGAGCGGCGGCGGGTGCACGACCCGTTCCCGCTCCCCGTGCGCTTCCGGTGCACCGAACGGGACATCCTCGACAACTGGGCCAACATTCGCAGGCTTCCGCGCCGGACGGCCGCGGAGCCCCTCCCGCTGGACGGCGAACTCGACCAGATCGTGGACGCGTACACCTCCGTCCCGTCCTATCGGCTGGTGGTGCTCGGCGAGGCCGGGTCGGGCAAGTCGATCCTGACCCTGCGTTTCCTCGTCGACTGGCTCGATGCCCGCACCCCCGGCGACCGGGTACCGGTGATCTTCGGCCTGGCTTCCTGGGACCCGGCCGCGACATCGCTGCGCGACTGGATGTGCGCCCAGCTCGTCCGTGACCACCCCTTCCTCGCGGCTCCGGCCGCGCGCGGCGGCAGCCTGGCCCGCCTCCTGGTCGACACCGGCAAGATCCTGCCCGTCCTCGACGGCTTCGACGAGATCCCCAGCGGCCTGCACGACAGCGCGCTCACCGCGCTCAACCGGGCCACCACCATGCCGCTGCTGCTCACCAGCCGCCCCGGCGAATACGCCAGGGCCGTCGACGACTCCGACGTGCTCACCGCCGCCGCGGTCGTCGAGCTGGAGGGCCTCACCGTGGACGACTACGCCGACTACCTGGTGCGCGCCAGCCGGACGGTCAGGCGCGATGGCGCGGACCGTACGGTATGGGACGCCGTCCTGGCCCGGTTGCGCGAGGGACCCCGCACCCCGGGCACGGCGAACCTCGCCGGGGTCCTCACCACCCCGCTGATGGTCTCCCTGGCCCGCACCATCTACAGCGACGCTCCCGGACGCGACCCCGGAGAGCTGCTGCGCTTCGCCACGCCCGAGGCCCTTCAGGACCATCTCCTGGCCGCGTTCGTCCCCGCCGTCTACCACCCCGCGCCGCACGACGGCCGTGACGGCGACGGCCCCCGCCACCACCGCCCCTGGACGGCCCGGCAGGCCCAGCACTGGCTCGGCCATCTCGCCGCGCACCTGGAGCAACTCGGGACCCATGACCTCGCCTGGTGGCAACTGGGCACCACGATGCGCCGTTCTTCGCGCATGCTCGTGATCGGGTTCCTCGCCGGGATGGCCCTGGGGGTGCCGACCGGGATCGGGAACCTGCCCGTGGACCTGGCCGCGACCGGGCACGGACTCGGGTTCGCGAGCGTGCGGGGGCTGCTGGTTCTGCTCCTGCACGGACTGGTGGCCGGGGTGGTGTTCGGATTCGTGTACGAGTTCGCGCCCAGAGGGGCGGCCTCCAAACCGTCGACCCTGCGCATACAGATCTTCGGTGAGACCCGGCGCAACGGTGGCGAGATCGCCCGGAGATTCCTGCTGGGGCTCGTGTTCGGGGTGCCGTGCGCGGTCGCGCTGGAACTCATGGACCGATGGATCGTCGGACCGCTGGGATTCGACGACGGACTCGGCGGCGGGCTCAGAGGGGCTCTGCTGTTCCCGCTGGAAATCGGTTTCGGTGCCGGAACGGCGCTTGCCGTCATGGCGTGGCTCGAAACTCCCGTCGACACCACATCCGCCATCAGCGCCTCGGACCTGTTGAGGACGAACCGCAAGAACGCATTCGTCCATATGCTCGTATGGCTGCTCGTGCTCGGGGTCCCGGCCGGTATCGCCATCGGCCTCACGCCCGGCCACGTGGGCGGTTTCGCGTCCGGGCCTGTGCTCGGGCTGCTGGCCGGGCTCGTCTTCGGGATTCAGGGCGCTTTCGGGGGCGGGCTCGGGTACGGGCTGAGTTTCACCGCTTGGGGTCAGTGGGTGGCCCTGTCGCGTATGTGGTTGCCGCTGACCGGACGTCTTCCCTGGGCCGTGATCGCATTCCTGGACGACGCCCATGACCGAGGGGTGCTCCGCAAGGCCGGCGCCGTCTACCAATTCCGCCACGCCCGTCTTGAGGCCCACTTGGCGCACGTCCACAGGGCGCGCCAGGAAAGCGCCGGCCGCCGGGTTCACCCGATCGGCGGGCCGGGAACCATGGGAGAGGGGAAGGACGTCGCCACGGACACCGGGACATCCGGCAGGCGTTGACCGACGAATATCGCGCCTGCTCACACTGACGGGGGTCAACTCATGAGCACCAGGAACAGTTCGGGAAGGCCAAGGGCGAGGTTCGCCCTCGGAACCATGACGGCAGCGGCAGCCGTGGTCGGATGCGTGGGCTTTCCCGGGGCCGGCACCGCGTCCGCGCACCCGGTTTCGAGCACGCGGAATTACACCTGCTCAGCTTTCGGGGTCAGCCGGTCCGTCCCGATGGAGATCCACGCGGATATCCCGGATTCGGTCGCGGTCGGCAGGCCCAGCCCCGCATTCGCGTTCGACGCGAGGACGACGGTGAGCAAGGACCTCACCCACATCCTCCACACACTCCTCGGGGATCTGAAGTCCGTTGAGGGCACGGTGGACACAAAGGTCGAACTGCGGTCGCAGCAGGGAAACTCCACGGTCCCCGTGCGCCTCGGCATCAACAAGGTCACCGTTCCCGGGTCCGACCGCGCCTTCGCCGTCACCGCGACCGGCACCGCCCCCTCCCGCACGTTCCGCGAGCCGGGCACCGTGCGGATCGCCGTCGGCGACCTCACCCTGACGCTCGTCGGGAAGCGGGCGAACGGCACCTCCCTGGGCCAGATCACCCCTTCGTGCAAGCTCGATGCCCATCAGCCGCCCGTCATCGGCTCGTTCACGATCAAAGAGGCAGGGGCGCCGACCGGCGCACCCGCACCCGGCACCGCAGGCACGGGCACCACGACCGGTTCTGCCTCCGCCGGGGCGTCGGCCGCTTCGCCGCCCCGTGCCGGTGCCCATGTGCGGGGCACTACCGCGGCGACCGGCCAGGACACCCAGGACCTGATGCTGCTGGCCGCCGGCACTCTCGGCGCGGGCTGCGGCGCCCTCCTCATCGGCTCGCGTCTCAAGCGCCGCCGCCGCGCGTGACGGCCGGCGTCCGGCGGCCGCCCCGCCGAGCGGGCGAGACGCGGCGGCGCACCTGGCCGCCGGGGCGGTGAGGCGGGCGCGGAGGTCTTCCAGGGGCGGGCTTGACCTTGTCACTGGTGACAGGGTTCGAGACTCCCGGCATGGAGAACACCACGGAAACCACCGCAACCACCACGGCCACCGAACCCGCGCCGAGCGGCCCCTCCGGCGCTCCCCCGGAGCGCCCGGTGGTCGTCGTCACCGGGGCCGGTACGGGGATCGGGCGTGCCACCGCCCGTGCCTTCGCGGCCCGAGGGGGGCGGGTGATCGCCGTGGGGCGGCGGGCCGCGCCGCTGGAGGAGACCGCGCGGGGGTACGGGACGCCGGGGGAGGGCGGCGGCGCGGGAGGGGCGGTGGGCACCGTCCTGCCGTACCCCGCCGACATCACCGCCGACGGCGCGGCCGAGGCGATCGTGCGCCGGGCCGTGAGCGCCCACGGACGGTTGGACGTGCTGGTCAACAATGCCGGGATCGTGGCGGGCGGAGCACTCGACACGCTCACCACGGACCGGATCGCGCCTCAACTGGCGACGAACCTGCTCGCCCCGGTGGCGCTCACCCGGGCGGCGCTGCCCGAACTGGCCCGGAGCGGCGGTGTGGTGGTCAACATCAGTACCTCCATCGGGCAGCGCGGCTGGCCGGGGAACGCGTTCTACGCGGCGACCAAGGCGGCCCTCGACACCCTCACCCGCAGCTGGGCCGTGGAACTGGCGCCCCGCGGCATCCGCGTCGTCGGCGTCGCCCCCGGCGCCGTCGACACCCCGATCGGCGTGCACCAGGGGCTGACGCCCGAGCGGCTGGCGGCCGTGCGGGAGTGGCAGCTCGCGCACACCCCGCTGGGCCGGGTCGGCCGCCCCGAGGAGATCGCCCGCGCGGTACTGCACCTGGCCGGGCCCGAGGCGTCGTTCGTCACGGGAGTGATCCTGCCGGTCGACGGGGGAGCGGCGGTGGCGTGAGCCGGCCCGCACGGCACGGGCCCGCCCTGGTACAACCGGGGCCGGAGGTGGGAGAGATGCGGATCGGGGAACTGGCGCGGAGCACGGGGACCTCGCCGAGGGCGTTGCGCCACTACGAGCGGGAGGGGCTGATCGCCTCGTGCCGGACGCCGAACGGCTACCGCGAGTACGACGGGGGGACGGTCGTACGGGTGCGCAACATCCGTCATCTTCTGGACTCCGGACTCACGCTCGCCGACGTCCGCTGCTTCACCTCGTGCCTGGACGGCGACATGACCACGGCGACGCCGTCCCCCGAGGGCCTGCGCGTCGCCCGGGAACGGCTCGCCGTGATCGACGCCCGTCTCGCCGCGCAGACGGCGGCCCGGGACCGGTTGGCACGCGCCCTGGCCGCGGTGTCCGTGCCGGAGGGCTGACACCGGCGGCCCCGCGAACCCCGGTCAGATCAGGGTCAGCTGCGTCGGTCCGGTCGCCGGCGTGTGCTCCGCCTCCGGGCGGGACGGGGGCGGGACGCGGCGGGCCGTTCCCGAACGGGCCGGGCCGATGCCGTACTCCGCGGCCAGTTCGTGGACCTGGCGGGTGATCCGGCGCTGGTACCAGGTCGGCGCGTAGGTGCCGCCGGCGTACATCCGCTCGTAGCGGCGGACCAGGTGCGGGTGGTGCCGGGCGAGCCAGGACAGGAACCACTCGCGGGCGCCGGGCCGCAGATGCAGGACGAGCGGGGTGACCGAGCCGGCGCCCGCCTCGGCGAGGGCGCGGACCGTGGCCCGGAGCTGGTCCGGCCCGTCCCCGAGGAACGGGATCACCGGGGCCATCAGCACCCCGCAGGGGATGCCGTGTGCGGTGAGGGTGCGCACCACGTCCAGGCGGCGCTCCGGGGCGGGGGTGCCCGGTTCGACGGTGCGCCACAGCTCGCGGTCGAGGAAGCCGACCGAGACGCAGATGCCGACGTCGGTGACGGCGGCGGCCTGCCGCAGCGGTTCCAGGTCGCGGAGGATCAGGGTGCCCTTGGTGAGGATGGAGAACGGGTTGGCCCGCTCGCGCAGCGCCGCGATGATGCCGGGCATCAGCGCGTACCGGCCCTCGGCCCGCTGGTAGCAGTCGACGTTGGTGCCCATCGCGATGTGGTCGCCGCGCCAGCGGGGCGCGGCGAGTTCCCTGCGCAGCAGTTCGGGGGCGTTGACCTTGACGACGATCTGGGAGTCGAAGCCGGTGCCGGTGTCGAGGTCCAGATAGGCGTGCGTTCTGCGGGCGAAGCAGTAGACGCAGGCGTGGCTGCATCCGCGGTACGGGTTCACCGTCCATTCGAACGGCATTCGTGAGGCGCCCGGTACGCGGTTGAGCAGGGAGCGGGCGCGTACCTCGTGGAAGGTGATCCCGCGGAACTCCGGGGTGTCGAACGTACGGCTGACGACGTCGGTGCCGAAGAGGGCCGACGGGCCCTCGCCCAGGTTGTCCCAGCGCATGGTGCCTCCTTCCGGGTCTGCCGGGGCGTCCGGGGCCCCGCGGCCGTGTCGTGGGTCCGCCGGGCCGCCGTTCCGGCTCCTGCCGTCCTCACGAAAACCGATAATAGAACAGATGTTCCCTTATCGCCCGGTGGCCCGGATTTGGGCGCGCCGCCCCGGGGTGGTTGGCTTGGCGGCACACCGCAGGACCGGCGGCGAGTACTGGAGGAAGACACACATGGCGCAGGTCGAGGCCACCACGCAGCGTGAGATCGCGGCGGACCCGGAGGACGTGTTCGACGCGATCGCCGACTACACCGGCACCCGCCGGAAGCTGCTGCCCGAGCAGTTCAGCGAGTACGAGGTCCGTGAGGGCGGCGACGGCAAGGGCACCCTCGTCCACTGGAAGCTCCAGGCCACCAGCAAGCGGGTGCGCGACTGCCTGCTGGAGGTCGACGAGCCGGGCGACGGCGAACTGGTGGAGAAGGACCGCAACTCCTCCATGGTGACCACCTGGGTCGTCACCCCCGCGGGAGAGAAGCGCGCCCGGGTCGTCGTCACCACCACCTGGCAGGGCGCGACCGGCATCGGCGGCTTCTTCGAGAGGACCTTCGCGCCCAAGGGCCTCGGCCGGATCTACGACACGATCCTCGCCAACCTCGCCGCCGAGATGGAGAAGTGAGCGGGACCGACCGAGGATGCGGGCCGCCCACGGGACCTCCCGGGGCGGCCCTTCGCACGTTCCGTCCGTACCACCCCGCTCGGCCGCCCGGGTGGTCCTCGGCGGGTCGCGGGAGTTCCTGAGCCGCGCGCCCGGCGCGCCGGGCCACCGCGGGAACCGGCCGGAGAAGATCGCGAATCGGCCTGCGCCGCGCCTCCTCTTCACGGAATGCCCCCCCGCGCCCCCACCCTCCGGCCGTACCGTGGGGGCGGTGGCGCACGACCGGTGGACGAAGGAGCGACCGCCCATGGAAGGTGGCCCCTCGCGCCGCGACGGACCGGCGGACGCGGCAGCGCCCGCGCCGGAGGACGCGCTGACCGGGGACGTACCGCTCGCCGCCGCGGTGGCGGACGCCCGCGGCCGCGTCACCCACTGGAACGAGGACGCCCGCGCCCTCTTCGGCGTCCCCCGCGAACGGGCGCTCGGCAGCGCCGTCGCGGACCTGCTGCCGGTGGCCGGCGCCTGCGGCGCCACGGAGGAGGACGAGGACCCCGGCGGTCCGGATGAGCGGGCGCTGTGCCCGTCGGCGGGCCGCGCCCGGATGCCCGGCGCCGGACCCTACGCCCTGGACGTGCTGTGGTGGGCGTACCCGCTCGCCGGTCCGGACCCCTGCCGTCTGCTCGTCCTCGCCGCGGACGCGGCCCCCCTGGACACCGCGCCGTGCTGTACGGACCGTCAACACCATGCCGCTGGCAGGCCGTGCGGGACCCCGCACCCGTGGACGATGCCGGCCTTCGTCCCCGTCCTGGCCCCGCCCGGCGGCCCCGGGGACCCGGAGCGCCGGCTGCCGGAACTCCTCCCCGGCCTCGGCCCGCGCGACTGCGCCCGCGTCGCCGCCCAGGTGCGGGTCTACGGCGCTCCCGCGTGGCAGAGCCCGGTCGGCCGACAGGGATGAGGAGGGCCGCCGCCCCGTACGGCGGGTGCGGGACGCGGTCCCTTCAGCGCCGGTGGCAGTGGAAGATGCCCCAGGTCAGCAGGCCGCTCCGGGCCGCTTCCACCCACAGCGGAAGGTTCTCCAGCAGGCGCTCCACGTAGGCGGGGCTGACGGGGCCGCGCGGGTCGGCGGCGAGGCGTTCGGTCTCCTCGGTGAGACGGGTGTAGTGGGTCGTGACCTGGCTCGTGTGGTCGTCGAAGTCGATGTGCGTCAGCCCGAGGGCGGCGAGCCGCTGCCGGTAGAAGGACGGGGTGGCGAACGACTCGATCTCCATACGGGACAGGACGGTGTGCAGCGCGGCGGGCGGGGTGCCGTCGGCCGCCATCACATCGGTGAAGACCAGATCGCCGTCGGGGGCGAGGACCCGGACGGCCTCGCCGAGCAGCGCCGGACGGTCACCGCTGTGGCAGAACGCCTCCTGGGACCAGACGACGTCGAACCGGCCGTCGGGGAAGGGGATGTCCTGGAACGAGCCGGTGACCACCTCGATGAGGCCGTCCAGTCCGCGTGCGGCGTTGACCTGGCGGTGCCGCTCGTTCTGGCGCTCGCTGATGTTGAGGGCCACGACCCGGCAGCCGAAGCGTTCCGCGAGATAGCGGGCGGGTCCGCCGAAGCCGGAGCCCAGGTCCAGCACCGTCCGTCCGGGGCCGAGCCGGCCGGCGACCTTGTCCGCGGCGCGCTCCTCGGTCCTGCGTGAGGCGTCCGCGACGGCCTCGTGGGCGTGGGCGTAGATGCCGGTGTGGATGTCCTCGCCGCCCCACACGGTCTCGTAGAACCCGTCGACATCGCTCGTCCCGTAGTAGGCGCGTGCCGTCTCCGCGGCGCGTGCCGCGCTCTCCCGACTCATCATGGTCGCCCCTGTTCGTTCGGTTTCGCACGGATTCATCCCCCGCGGCGGCCACGCTATCGGCATCTCCCGGAGAGATCATCAGCACGATTTCGGCCAGCGGACCCCGGGCGTACGAGGCCCCCGTTGCGCCGTACGGCCGCGCGCCGGACGGATGCGGCCGTCCGTGCCGCCCGACCGGCAGGAGCGGACCGGAACAGGGAGACGGAACAAGATCCTTGTCTCCGGCGGGTGAGGGCTGAGAGTGTTGCTCACTGTTCCTGGGGACGGATATCAGCCGGCTGATGTCACGCGCCTGCGGCGTAGCGCCTCCCACCTTGCGAGACGACGGGACGACATGAAGATCCTCATCAGTGCGGACATGGAGGGCGCCACCGGCGTGACCTGGCCCGCGGACGTACTGCCCGGCACGCCCCAATGGGAGCGCTGCCGCCATATGTTCACCTCCGACGTCAACGCGGCGGTCGTCGGGTTCTTCGAAGGCGGCGCGGACGAGGTCCTCGTCAACGAGGCGCACTGGACCATGCGGAACCTGCTGCTGGAACAGCTCGACGAACGCGTCCAGATGCTCACCGGCCGGCACAAGGCGCTGAGCATGGTCGAGGGCGTCCAGCACGGCGACGTCGACGGCATCGCCTTCGTCGGCTACCACACCGGCGCCGGCACCGAGGGCGTCCTCGCCCACACCTTCCTCGCCAACTCCCTCACCGGTGTCTGGGTGAACGGCGAGCGCGCCAGCGAGGGCCGCCTCAACTCCCTGGTGGTCGCCGAGTACGGCGTACCGGTCGTCCTGGTCACCGGCGACGACCGCACCTGCCAGGACGCCCTCACCTACGCCCCGCAGGCCCTCGGCGTGCCCGTCAAGGACTATGTCTCGCGCTACGCCGCGGTCTGCCGGCCACCGGCCCGCACCGCCGCCGACATCCGGGCCGCGGCCCGCAAGGCGGCCTCCCTCGCGGTGCGTCACGAACCGGTCGCCGCGGGCCCGTTCCGGGTGGAGATGGAGTTCGACGCCGAGCACCTGGCCGGCGCGGCCACCGTCGTCCCGGGCGTGGAGCGCTGCGGTGAGCGCCGCGTCGCCTACACCAGCCAGGACATGTACGAGGGCATCCGCTGCTTCAAGGCCGTCACCACCGTCGTCTCGAACGCCGTGGAGGAGCAGTATGGCTGAGCAGGACACCGGGAACGGACCGGTCGACCAGCAGGCGCTGGACGAGGTCGTCCGCTTCACCTCCGACCTCATCCGCATCGACACCACCAACAGCGGCGACGGCACCTGCCGGGAACGCCCCGCCGCCGAGTACGTCGCCGAGCAGCTGACCGGCGCGGGCCTCGAACCGGCCTTGCTGGAACGCGTCCCCGGCCGCACCAATGTCGTCGCCCGCATCGAGGGCCGCGACCCGACGGCCGACGCCCTCCTCGTCCACGGCCACCTCGACGTGGTGCCCGCCGAACCCGCCGACTGGACCGTGCACCCCTTCTCCGGCGAACTGCGCGACGGCGTGGTCTGGGGCCGCGGCGCCGTCGACATGAAGAACATGGACGCGATGATCCTGGCGGCCGTCCGCCGCTGGGCCCGCGACGGCGTCCGCCCCCGCCGCGACATCGTGCTGGCCTTCACCGCCGATGAGGAGGCCAGCGCCGAGGACGGCTCCGGCTTCCTCGCCGACCGGCACGCCGCCCTCTTCGACGGCTGCACCGAGGGCATCAGCGAATCCGGCGCCTTCACCTTCCACGCCGACGGGCGGCGCCTGTACCCCGTCGCCGCCGGCGAGCGCGGCACCGCCTGGCTGCGGCTGACCGCCCACGGGCGGGCGGGACACGGCTCCAAGGTCAACCGCGCCAACGCCGTCAGCCGGCTGGCCGCCGCCGTCTCCCGGATCGGCGAGCACACCTGGCCGCTGCGCCTCACCCCCACCGTCCGCGCTGCCCTGGGCGAACTCGCCGCCCTCTACGGCGTCGACGCCGACCCCGGGGCGCCGGGCTTCGACGCCGACCTCCTGCTCGACAAGCTCGGGGCCGCCCGGGCCCTGGTGGAGCCGACCCTCCGCAACAGCACCAACCCGACGATGCTGGACGCCGGCTACAAGGTCAACGTCATCCCCGGCAGCGCCGTCGCCCATGTCGACGGACGCGTCGTACCCGGCGGCGAGGACGAGTTCCGCACCACCCTCGACCGGCTCACCGGACCTGATGTCACCTGGGAGTACGCCCACAAGGAGGTCGCGCTCCAGGCCCCCGTCGACGCACCGTTGTTCGGCGCGATGCGGCGCGCCCTGGAACGGTTCGACCCGCAGGGGCACGTCGTGCCGTACTGCATGTCGGGCGGCACCGACGCCAAGCAGTTCTCCCGCCTCGGCATCACCGGCTACGGCTTCTCCCCGCTCAAGCTCCCCGAGGGCTTCGACTACCAGGCCCTGTTCCACGGGGTCGACGAGCGGGTGCCGGTGGAGGCGCTGCACTTCGGCGTCCGCGTACTCGACGATTTCCTGCGACAGGCGTAAGACACGGTGAACCGGTGACCGGCGGCCAGCCCGCCACGGTCCCGGCCGGTGAAGGAGGAACATCCAGCATGGTGACCACGGCCCCCTACGGAACGTGGAAGTCCCCGGTCGACGCCGCCACCGTCGCCGCCCACGACGGCCGCCCGGCGTTCGTCGGCGTGGTCGGCGAGGAGGTCTGGTGGACCGCGCCCCGCCCGGCCGAGGGCGGACGGCGGGCCCTGGTGCGCCGGCGGGTGGACGGCACCGAGGAATCGGTACTGCCCGCCCCCTGGAACGTCCGCAACCGGGTGCTGGAGTACGGCGGCCAGCCCTGGGCCGGCACGGTCACCGACGACGGGCCGCTGGTCGTCTTCAGCCACTTCGACGACCAGCGGCTGTACGCCTGGGAGCCGGAGAGCGGCGCGGAGCCCCGCCCGCTCACCCCGCTGTCCTCCGTCGGCGGCGGGCTGCGCTGGGCCGACCCGGTGCCGCGACCGGAGCGCGGCGAGGTGTGGTGCGTCCTGGAGGAGTTCACCGGCGAGGGGCCCACCGACGTCCGACGGGTGATCGCCGCCGTGCCGCTGGACGGCTCCGCCGCCGGCGACCGCACAGCCGTCCGGGAACTGAGCGACGACCGGCACCGGTTCGTCACCGGCCCCCGGCTCTCCCCGGACGGCCGCCGCGCCACCTGGCTCGCCTGGGACCACCCCCGGATGCCGTGGGAGGGAACCCTGCTGATGCTCGCCGAGATCTCCGGCGCGGACGGCCGGGAGGAGTTCACCGCCGTCCGGGCCGTCGCCGGTGACCTGGGCCCCGCCACCCCGGACGGCGGCGGCGCCGGCGAGTCCGTCTGCCAGGTGGAGTGGGCCGCCGACGGCACCCTGCTGTACGTCACCGACCGCGGCGGATGGTGGGAACCGTACCGCCTCGACCCCGACGGCACGGCGCCGGCGCGTCCCCTGTGCGCCTCGCGGCAGGAGGAGTTCGGCGGGCCGCTGTGGAACGTCGGATCGCGCTGGTTCCTGCCGCTGGAGAGCGGCAACCTCGCGGTGATCCACGGGCGGGGCGCCACCGCCCTCGGCATCCTCGACCCCGTCACCGGCGACCTCGTCGACGCCGCGGGCCCCTGGACGGAATGGGCGCCCTCCCTCGCCGTGCACGGCAGCCGCGTCATCGGCGTCGCCGCGGGCCCCCACAGCTCCTACGAGATCGTCGAACTGGACACCTGTACCGGGCGGTCCCGGGTGATCGCCGCCCGCCACACCGACGCCGTCGACCCCGCCTACCACCCCCGGCCCGAGGCCCGCACCTTCACCGGCCCCGACGGACGCGAGATCCACGCCCACCTGTACCCCCCGCACAACCCCGACCACACCGCCCCCGAGGGCGAACTGCCCCCGTACGTCGTGTGGGCGCACGGCGGCCCCACCGGCCGCGCCCCCCTCGTCCTCGACCTGGAGATCGCCTACTTCACCTCGCGCGGCATCGGCGTCGCCGAGGTCAACTACGGCGGCTCGACCGGCTACGGGCGCGAGTACCGCGAGCGGCTGCGGGGCCGGTGGGGCGTCGTGGACGTCGAGGACTGCGCCGCCGTCGCCCGCGCGCTGGCCGACGAGGGCACCGCCGACCGCGCCCGGCTCGCCGTCCGCGGCGGCAGCGCCGGAGGCTGGACCACCGCCGCCTCCCTGACCTCCACCGACCTCTACGCCTGCGGCACGATCATCTACCCCATCCTCGACCTCGCGGGCTGGGCGACCGGCGAGACCCATGACTTCGAGTCGCAGTACCTGGTGTCGCTGGTCGGCTCCCTCGACGAGGTCCCCGACCGCTACCGCGACCGCTCGCCCCTGCACCGCGCCGACCGGATCACCGCGCCGTTCCTGCTGCTCCAGGGACTCGACGACGTGATCTGCCCGCCCGCGCAGTGCGACCGCTTCCTCGACCGGGTCGCCGGTTCCGGGATACCGCACGCCTATCTCGCGTTCGAGGGCGAGGGCCACGGCTTCCGCAGACACGACACCATCGTCCGCGCCGTGGAGGCGGAACTCGCCCTCTACGCCCGGACGTTCGGCCTCGACCGCGCCGACGCCGAACCGCTGGAGCTGAGGCGGTGAGCGCCACCACGGGCGTCCGGCCGCCGCGGCTGAGGCCGGGTGACCGGGTCGCGGTCGTCGCCCCCAGCGGCCCCGTCGCGCCCGAACGCCTCGACCGCGGACTGGACATCCTGCGCGGCTGGGACCTCGACCCGGTCCTCACCCCGTCGGCGCGCGGCACCCACCGCGCCCTGCCGTACCTCGCCGCCACGGACGAGGACCGCGCCGCCGACCTCCAGCGGGCCTGGTGCGACCCCGGCATCGCCGCCGTGTTCGCGGCCCGCGGCGGCTACGGCGCCCAGCGGATGACCGACCTGCTCGACTGGGACGCCGTCCGCGCCGCACCGCCCAAACCGCTCGTCGGGTTCAGCGACATCACCGCGCTGCACGAGGCGTTCGCCCTGCGGGCGGGCGTGGCCACCCTGCACGGGCCGGCCGTCGCGGGCGAGGTCTTCCTCAAGGACGAACCGACCCGCGAACATCTGCGCCGTACCCTCTTCGCCCCCAAGACGGCGCGCACCGTCCGGGCCCTGGACGGCGCGTACGGGGGCGCGCTGGTGCCGGGCCGGGCCCGTGGCGTCACCCTCGGCGGCTGTCTGACCCTGCTCGCCTCCGAACTCGGCACCCCGCACGCCCGCCCCGGGGCGGCCGGCGGACTGCTGCTCCTGGAGGACGTGGCGGAACCCCCGTACCGCGTCGACCGGGCGCTCACCCAACTCCTGCGCGCCGGCTGGCTGGACGGCGTCGCCGGAGTCGTCCTCGGCTCCTGGGCACGGTGCGGCCCGTACCCCGAGGTGCGCGAGGTGCTGGTGGACCGGCTGGGCGGGCTGGGCATACCGGTGGCCGAGGAGTTCGGCTTCGGCCACGGCGACCGCGCGCTCACGGTGCCGCTCGGGGTCCCGGCCGAACTCGACGCCGACGCGGGCACGCTGACCTTCGAGGAACCGGCACTGCGCTGAACGACCGGGGGAGGGAGCCGTACGGACGTCATCCCCGGGTGACGTCCGGTCACCTCCCGTCCCCCGACCGCCCCTCGTCCGGCCCGCCCGCCACACCCATGACGCCGTGCGTTGACAGTGCCGCGGCCCGTGTCCCAGCATGAGCGCGCCCTCACCCCGACTGCCCGGTACGAGCAGGTCCGTTCCCCGCGGAGGTCGTCGTGCCCAGTGTGTCCCGAGCCGGCTCCCGATCCCTCACCCCCACCCGGCCCGCGCTGCGCGCGGCCCTCGCCACGGTGGCCGGGGCGGCGCTGACCGCGCCCCTGATGCTCGCCCCCGCCCGCGCCGCAGCCTCGGACGTCCCGTACACGGTCCACCCGCTCCGGGTGACCGTCCGGGCCGGTGACCGCGACTGCGCCGTCGACGCCGACCTCTACCGCCCGGTGGGCGCCGACGCCGCCCACCGGGCACCCGCCGTGCTGACGACCAACGGCTTCGGCGGCAGCAAGTCCGACAGCGCGACCGCCCCCACCGCCATGGCGCTCGCCCGGCACGGCTATGTCGTCCTGGCCTACTCCGGGCTGGGCTTCGGCGCCTCCGGCTGCCCGATCTCGCTGGACGCCCCGCGGCCCGACGGGACGGCGGCGAGCGCCCTGATCGACGTCCTGGCGGGGGCCAGGGCCGCCGACGACGGCACCCGCGTCGACTACGTCACCCTGGACGGCCCCCGCGACCCCCGCGTCGGCATGATCGGCGGCTCCTACGGCGGGGCCGTCCAGTTCGCCACCGCCGCCACCGACCACCGCGTCGACGCCCTGGTGCCCCTCATCACCTGGAACGACCTCACCTACTCCCTCGACCCCGACAATGTCGTCGGCACCCGGGACGAGCCGCTGCCCGGGGCGTACAAGTTCCAGTGGACGAACGGTTTCTTCCTGCTGGGGGAGTCGCAGGGACTGCTGAGCCCCGGCCTCGACCCCTCGCGCACGGGCGGCGCCGGATGCCTGCACTTCACCGCCCCGGCGTGCGAGACCAAACGCCTGCTGGACTCGGGCCGCTACCCGCGAGAACGCACCCACCGGGTGATGGCGTACACCCGGGGCATCTCCCCCGTCTCGCACCTGGCGTCGGTCACCGCGCCGACCCTGCTGGTCCAGGGGCAGGCCGACAGCCTCTTCAACCTCAACGAGGCGATCGCCACCTACCGGGCCCTGACCGCCCGCGGCACCGAGACCAGGATGATCTGGCAGTCCTGGGGACACAGCGGCGGCGCGAAGGACCCGGCGCCCGGCGAACTCGACCTCGCCGAGGGCAACCTGGACACCAGCTACGTCGGCCGCCGCGTCCTCGCCTGGTTCGACCGCCATCTGCGCCACCGCCCCACGGCCGCCGGCCCCGCCTTCGCCTACTACCGCGACTGGGTGACCGGCGGACCGGCCTACGCCACCGCACCCGCCTACCCCGCGGGCACCACGCGCAGGCTCTACCTCTCCGGGGACGGCACCCTCGTCGACCGCCGGAGCGAGGTCACCCCGGGCAGCCGGGAATACCGCAACCTGCTGGTGCCCACGAGCCATTCGGAGAGGTCGGTGGCCGGACTGCTGGGACTGACGGACCCCGCGCCGTACGACCTCAAGGGGACCCATCTGGGCTGGACGTCCGCACCCGTGACGGGGCGTCCGCTGGACGTGGCGGGCGTGCCCCGGGTGACGCTGAGGGTCGTCTCGCCCGCGACCGAACGCGTACAGCGCTCGTCCGACGCGGCCGACCGCCTCGTGCTCTTCGTGAAGCTCTACGACGTGGCGCCGGACGGCGGGACGACGCTGGTGCACCGGCTGGTGTCCCCGGCCCGGGTGCCCGATGTGACGCGGAGGTTCACCGTGGCGCTCCCCGGCCTCGTGCACCGGTACGAGCCCGGCCACCGCCTGCGCTTCGTCGTCGCCGCCAGCGACGACGCCTATGTGGGCAACCAGGACGTCAGGCCCGTGACGATCACCAGCGCGCCCGGGGACACCGGCGTCCTGGAACTGCCCGTCGTCCAGGGGACGGTGCCGTAGCGGAGGGCCGCCACGGGGCCCGGGCCCCTCGCCCGGGCCCGCGTGCCGTCAGTCCTCCTCCAGCGAGATGGCGCCCACCGGGCAGGCACGGACGGCCTCCTTGACCAGCGGGTCGCCCGCGCCGTCCTCACGGCCGGGCAGCAGCGCGCTGTAGCCGTCGTCGTCCTGGGTGAACACCCCCGGCGCGGTCAGGGCGCACTGCCCGGCGCCGATACAGACATCAGTGTCAATGGCGATCCGCATACCGGACCCCTTTCCTCGGTCGGTGTCCCACGGTGCTACCAGGTCAGCGGCAGTTCAACCATCCCCTGCAATGTGTCGCCCGGCTTGAAGGGGATCTCCTCGGCCGGGCGGGCGAGCCGCAGCCCCGGTATCCGCGCGAACAGGGAGCGCAGCGCGATCTCCAGTTCGGCACGGGCGAGGTTCTGCCCCAGGCACTGGTGGATGCCGAAGCCGAACGCGACATGGTGGCGGGCGGAGCGGTGCCAGTCCAGGGTGTCCGGCGAGGGGTACACCGACGCGTCGCGGTTGATGAGGGAGGCGGGCAGCACCACCCCGTCGTCGGCCCGGATGGTTTGCCCGCAGACCTCGATGTCCTCCGTCGCCACCCGCAGCAGGCCGTCGGCGATCGACAGGAACCGCAGCAGCTCCTCGACGGCGGCCGGCACCAGGCTCTCGTCGGCCCGCAGCTGGGCCAGCTGTTCGGGGTGCTCCAGCAGGGTGAACGTGCCCAGGGAGATCATGTTGGCGGTGGTCTCGTGCCCCGCGACCAGCAGGATCATCGCGAGCCTGACCAGCTCGTCGCGCTCGACCGCGCCGGTGCGCAGCCGGTCGCGGACCAGGTCGTCCAGCAGGCCCTCGCCCGGGGTCCGTTCCTTGCGGCCGATCAGCCCGGAGAGGTAGTCCTCCAGCCGCCGCCGTCCGGTGTCCACCTCGTCCGCCGTACGGCTCTGGAGGAGGCGGCGGGACTCCTCCTCGAAGAACTCGTGGTCGGCGTAGGGCACGCCCAGCAGCGAGCAGATCACCATCGACGGGACCGGCAGCGCGAACGCCCGCACCAGCTCGGCCGGCGGGCCCTCGGCGAGCATCGTGTCGAGGAGGCCGTCGACGATGCGCTGGATCTCCGGGCGCATCGCCGCGACCCTCTTGAGGGTGAACGCGGGGATCAGCATCCGGCGCTGCGCGTTGTGCTCGGGGTCGTCCACGCCCAGCAGCGGGGAGCTGCGCTCGGTCCTGGCCGACCGGGCGAAGCGCTCGACGGAGATCGGGAACGCCGGGTTCTGCCGGTCGGAGGAGAGCCGCGGGTCGGTCAGCAGCGCCCGGGCCTCGGCGTGGCCGGTCACCGCCCAGACCGTGCGGCCGTCGTAGAAGGTGACGCGGGTGAGCGGGGCCTCGTCCCGCAGCGGCCGGTAGGCGGCCGGCGGGTGGTAGGGACAGGAACGGGCCTGCGGGTACGGGACCGGGGCGGCCGTGGCCCGGGCCTCGGGTGCGGTCAAGTCGGACAAGGGTGCCTCCCTGGCGAGGGGCTGGACTGCCCCGTACGGACCGGGTGGCGCGGTGGTGCCCGACGTGCTGCGCGTACCCGGCCGCTCGGGGCCCGGAGGACTCATCTGCTCGGCGTGCGTGACCTGTTCGCCGTATACAACGCCCGCCGGGCCCGCCGCGTTCCCCGTTCCGCCGCCTCGTCCGTGCTTTCGCGTCGCCGCAGGCCGGGAGGTGATTCCGGGCAGGGGGCGGCATTCCGCCGCGGGCGGGGTGCCGCCCCCTCCGTGCCCGGCGTGGCACTCGGTGCCACACTGCTTGTATGGTGCAACGACAGTCTGGTGCAACGGAGCAGGCATGGGCGGCGCTCGGCGGCGCCCCGGAGGCGACCGCGGCCGTCCGCCACGAGGGACCGCCCGGCCCGCTGGACGCCCGCCTCCCCGTCGGGGAACTGGCCCGCGCCACCGTCGCGGTCTGCGCCCTCGCCGCCGCCGAACTCACCGCCCACCGCACCGGACGCCCGCTGCCCGGCGTCCGCGTCGACGGCGGCGCGGTGGCCACCGCCTTCGTCAGCGAACGCCATCTGCGGGCCGACGGCCGCGCCGCCTCCACCTTCGCCCCGCTCTCCCGTTTCTGGCGCACCGCCGACGGATGGGTGCGCACCCACGCCAACTACCCCCACCACCGCGCCCGGTTGCTGCACGCCCTCGGCCTGCCCGGCACGGCGGGCCCCGAGGACGTC